>NZ_SRIO01000008.1 GCF_004684205.1 Candidatus Macondimonas diazotrophica | reverse complement strand
GCTTGATGGTCGGTGCCGCGCTGGATCAGATCGAGCGGCAGATTCGGCAGCGTGATGCGGGCGCGAAGTGCTGGGGCACCGGTCGAGAATCAGGGGGAGTTCAGCAGTAAACCGTGGACGGCTGTCCCGCTTTTTGCCGCCCCCGACCGTGGTAGCACCGCACGACGATTCTGTGCAGTATCAATCCGGACGTAAAACCCTGAGGAGGAGCGTTTACATGGCTAACAATACGGTACGCTTGCATCGCGTCCTGAAGGCGGCGCCGGAGAAGGTCTACCGCGCCTTCCTGTCGCCCGATGCGCTGGCGAAATGGCTGCCGCCGGACGGCTTCACAGCGGCGGTACATGAGATGACCGCCGAGGTGGGCGGTCATTTCCGCATGTCGTTCACCAACTTCACGACGCAGCAGTCGCACGCCTTCGGTGGTGAATACCTGGAGTTGGTCCCCAACGAACGCATCCGCTATACAGACCGGTTCGACGATCCCAACTTGCCCGGGCTGATGACGGTGACCGTAACGCTGACCGCGGTGTCCTGCGGGACCGACCTTGCCATCGTGCAGGAAGGCATTCCCGAGGTCATTCCGGTGGAGATGTGCTACCTCGGATGGCAGGAATCGCTGCTCGGCCTGGCGCGACTGGTGGAGCCCGAGATACGGGAGTAGGCGGGGTCGCTGGGATGCTGGGCGTGGCCACTTGAGCATCCGGCAACCGGACAATCCGGCACCATCTGCGCGCCTTCTGGTGGCACTCCCCCGGCATGCATGATCGGCGACATCAACCCCAGGCGTCGCCCGGCGCCGGCCCGCCGGGCGAAGTAGCGGCGCGCCGCTAGGCGCCGTTCCCGCGCTGTGGGGGCATCAGGGATGCGGCTGAAAGATGCCCTGTTTTCACCCACACCTCGGCGCCGTCCGGACCAGCGATCGCATCGAGGGTCGCGCCGGTCGGCAGCCGCAGCCACGACAGTCGGTTGAAGCGTTCGCCGCTTTCCTCGAAGTCGCCGGCGAGCACCAGCACCTCCGCGCCACCGGCAATGTCCGACCAGCGCACTGGGGTATTCGGCGCCCAGCGCTGCATCCGGACGGTTTCGGTGCCTCCCTCGAAAAGCGTTTTGGACCAGACGCCTGGTGTTCCGCTGACCGGCTGATAGGGGACGCTGGCCGTATCCAGCCGCACGAACGCCCGGTCATCGGGATCGAACTGCCAGAGCTTGACGAAGATCGTGCAGCCCGGGGTGGAGCCGGGTGTGTGGCGGCTCTGCGGGGGGTTGCGCACATAGCTGCCGGCCGGAAATGCGCCGCTCTCATCCTCGAACACCCCTTCCAGCACCAGAAATTCCTCGCCGCCACCGTGGGTGTGCGCCGGAAAGGCGCTGTTGGGGGCGTAGCGCACGATGGACGTCGCGCGCGCCACCTCATCCCCGATGCGGTCGAGCATGCGCCGATCGACGCCTGCCGTCGGCGAAGGCACCCAGGGCAGATCGGCGGCATGTACCAACACGCGTTTGGAAAAATCGGCATTCAGATTCATTGTCGACTCCCCGGGGTGGGTATTGCGCTTAGGCCGCGCTCACGCTGGGCCGCTCGGCAATGCGACGGCGCCAGGCGTCGATGTGGGTCAATCCTTCCGGAATCGCGATCTTGGCGAATTCCGCGAAGCCCAGGCCGACGAATGCCGTGATATCGGCAACGGAAAACACATCACCGGCCAGATAGGGTGTTTGTGCGAGCACCGCGTCGAACTGGCGCAGTGTCCAGCCGACGCGCTCCCCGCGCGCCTCGCCCCAGGCCTTGTTCGGGTTCAGCTCGAGCTTCGGGCCAAGGCCCGGCGTGGCATGGTGGAAATAGTCGGTGGCGGCGTCGAGCAGCCCCGATTCGGCGCGACGCTGCATCATGTGGATGATGGCGCGCGCCCGCGCCGTGCGGCCCGTCAAGCTCGGCTGGCCGTCGAGGTGGTCGATGTATTCGGTGATCGCCGTGCATTCAGAGATCACCATCCCGTCGTCCAGTTCGAGCACGGGCACGGTGCCCCATGGATTTTTCGCCAGGAACGTGGGCTCGCGGTGCTCGCCTTCCGGCACGTTCACGCTGATGAAACTCACTTGGTCGATCAGCCCCTTTTCGGCCAGCGCGATGCGCACGCGGGACGGGTTGGGAAAGCCTTTGAATTCGTAGATTTTCACAGATCCGCTCCCGGGATGTCTTCAGGTGTGGGTGGGTTGTCGAGGCATGATCCTGATGGAACACGCCGCGCGATTCATTCAAAGCAACATGGACGGGTTGTCCCGGTCCAGCCGGGTGAAATCCAGCATCCACTTTGGGTAGAGCCGGGGCGGCTGGGAGACTTCGTCGAGTATGCGCAGCTCATCGGCGGTCAAGGTCCAGTCGACGCTCTTCAGGTTGTCCTGCAGTTGCTCCGGCTTCGTGGCGCCGATGATCACGGCGCTCACCGGGGATTTGCGCAGCAGGTAGTTGATGGCAACCTGCGCCGGACTGACCCCGCGTTGGTCCGCGATGCGGCGCACGACATCGAGGATGGCGTAGGACCGATCTTCGTCGAGCTGGATGAAGTTCTGCTCTTCCTTGCTGCGGCGGGCATCGGCCGGCCCCTTACCGCCGCGGGGATACTTTCCGGTGAGGAATCCGCCGGCGAGCGGCGACCAGGGCGTCAGCCCCAGCCCCTGATCCTCACACAGTGGCGCCAGTTCATATTCGACATCGCGAGCCACCAGCGAGTAGTGGGCCTGCAGGGAAACGAATTTTTCCCAGTGGTGCTTTTCGGAGAGGGCGAGTGCCTTCATGAGCTGCCAGGCAAAGAAATTGGAGCAGCCGAGGTAGCGCACCTTGCCCTGACGTACCAGATCGTCCAGGGTCGAAAGCGTCTCTTCGAGCGGGGTGACAAAGTCGAAGCTGTGGACGATGTACAGGTCGATGTAATCGGTTCCGAGTCGACGCAGGCTGTTTTCGCAGCTTTGGATGATGTGCTTGCGGCTCAAGCCGACATCGTTGAGCTCCGGGCTCATGCGTCCGCGAACCTTGGTGGCGAGGACGATCTGATCACGCCGCGTTCCGAGCGCCTTTCCGAGTATTTCCTCGGATTGGCCATGCGAGTAGACATCGGCGGTATCGAAGAAATTGACACCGGCGTCGATCGCAGTGTCTACCAACCGCTGGGCGGCGCTCTCGTCGAGGCCGCCGATCGTTTCCCAGTAACCCGAAGCGCCGAAACTCATGGTGCCGACGCACAGTTCCGATACGAGCAGGCCGGATCGGCCGAGTTGGCGATATTGCATGTTAAGCCTCCTGATTTTCCGTTGAGCGTACGGTGTCTTTACCGCAGAGCGAGGCGACAAAGGCTTGCACGGCGTCGCGTAGATGCTCGAGGTCGTCGATCCGCAATTCGAGCTGACGCATCAGGCTCGCGGGGACCTCGGCGGCGGATTCCCGCAGCCTGCGACCCGCGCCGGTGAGTTTCACCAGCACGCGCCGTTCATCGGCCGGATCCCGCTCGCGACGAATCAGATCCGCCCGCTCCATGCGCTTGAGAAGCGGTGTCAGCGTGCCACTGTCCAGATGCAGCTGGTCGCCGAGATCGCCGACGCTCTGGATGGGGTGTTCCCAAAGCACCAGCATGACGAGATATTGCGGATAGGTGAGGCCCAGCTTGGCCAGCAGCGGGCGATAGCGCCGCGTCACGAGATTCGAAGCCGCATAGAGCGGAAAACACAGTTGCCGATCGAGACGGAGCAGATCTGCTGCCGGATCGATGCGAGCCGATGCGTCAATGTTCATGGGTGATTCATCCTGCCTTGGGGCCTCAGGGATAGTTGGGTTACGCGGTGTTGGCGGACAGGGGGTGAACCCATTCGCTTCGGGTCGGTGACCTCACGGATCCGGCCAGAGGCCGTGGGCCAGCTGTTCGCAAATATATTTCTCACAATAACATTGCGCACAATATAAGTTAGCCAACCACGGTGTCAATCGCATGCGGTGAATCATCCCGCAGGATGATGGGCGGAGTCCGGGCCTTGCCGAGCGCTCCTGAAGCCAAGAACGCGGCCCGCCATAGTTGCGGGCCGCAAGGCCTTGTGGCGACCCGCGGGAATCGCAGCGAGATCCCGCGGGCTGAGGGTTGCCGGTCAGAAGCTGTAGCGCAGACCCACGTCAATCGCCTGGCTGTCGTATTCCATGTCGACCTTGCCGCCGGCCCGATCCTTGAACTCGGGGTCATCCAGCGACATGTAGCGGTAAGCAAGGACGCCTTGAAGATTGGGCGTGAAGTCGTAGGACACGCCGAGGATACCCTGGTAGGCGAGCACGGTATCGTCGTCATCGATGACCGAGATGTCGCCGAGGTTCACATTGGCGTCAACCTCGGCATAACCCACGCCCAGGCCGATGAAGGGGACCAGCGGGCCTTCGAGGAAATCGTAATAACCGTTCAGCATGCCGCCCCACACGCCCACATCGCCATTCAGGCCGCCCAGCGCGGACAGTTGGACCGAACCGAGCCGGCCGCTGTCGATGTCGTTTTCCTGCCAGAACAGTTCACCTTCGATGCGAAAGCCTGAGGGCAGCTTGGTGCCCAGGGCAACACCCAGGCCGTATTCGTCATCGAACTTGGAGATCACGTTGCCGCCGGCCGGAACCGGTCCGAAGTCGGAGCCGAAGATCCAGTCGGCGTCTTCGGTCATGACGTAACTGCCGCGTGCAGCGACGTAAGGCCCTTCGGCGGCTTGGAGGCTGGGGCTGATCGCTGCCGCGGCCAGGGTGAGACTGGAAACGAGACGAATGCGCATGATGTTCTCCTTAGCATTGGGGATGGCAGCGCAGCGTGTGTATAAGGTTCGATGCCATCTTGTACAAGATTAGTACATAAAGCGCGGGGTGCGCAACACCCTTCCGTTGTTTATTAATAATATTAGACAGTTTCAGGGGGCTATCAGCTTATTTATCAATATAGTATTTGTACAATTTTTATTGGCGAGGCGGTCTGATGCATTGAGGAGCTGCCCCGTTTTTGAAGTTCAGGGTTGGGGTTGAGCTGGGGAGGCGGGACGCCGGTGACCTGGCGACCCTGGGGGGACGAGCGGCACGATCATGGTCGTCAAGACCGGTGCGGGACGGATTAGGTCGATGGGGTCTGGGCGGGCGGATGGGATGCGTCCGGATACCCGCTTGCGGTATCTCGTGGTGTCGAAATCCAGAGCGGCGACGCGCGTCTAAGGCGTAACGGCCGACTTCCTGTCGCTTTGCGGATTCCGGCTACGGCGGCTGTCCGCCGTTCCGTGATTCGTGCGGCACCTGCTTTGATGCGTGTGGTCGATGTGCAGCGCAGAGGGCTGTCGGTCATGCCGGCTTCGGGGAGTGCCATGAAGCGGTCCACGTGTCTTTTCGGGGCATGGCGGCGGACGGCGGCCAGTCGCGCGCCGCCGGTCATACAGCGCATTGCCGTCTTCTTTCGCGGCAATCGCCCGGTGGTTGCCTGAATCGATCCCGGCAGCCGGTGAGTCTGTGCATCGACTGGCTCCGCATCCGGATGGACCGGACGATCGAAGGCCGCTGCGGGGCGGGATCGATCGGGCGGGGGAGGCGAGTCGAGCGAATGACGCGGGCGTGGCGCTGCGCCGCGATCCGGCGTCGGGTCGTCGGTGGATCACCGTTACCGTGCGCCGGCGCAGGCAGGGTCGACTCGCCATGCCGGGCGGGCGCGCGGATCTCGGATGCCGTAAGCGCGTGCGTGCTTCGGCGCAGGGTCGACCACGGTGTTCACCCGGTCATGGCTGGGGATCTGGCGCCAGCCGGGCGTGGTGCCTGCTCACGCGGCGCCCGCCCGACGCGCCCACGACGCGTGTCGTTCAGATGCACGGGACGCCGACGGGAAGGCGCCTGCGTTTGCGTTCCCGCCGGAAGCTGCGGCGGATGGCCTCAGTGTTCCGGCAGTGGGTAGGGCAGGTCGCGCAGTTGCATGGCCGCATTGCCGCAATCGGGGATGATAATGTCCGCCGCGCCAAGCGCTTCCTGACGCAGGACGGCGAGGGTCAGGAAGCCGCCATCCGGATGGCGCGCAGCGGTGATGACGGTTCCGGCCGGTTCGCTTTCCGCACCGTCGGATCGGGCCAGCGACATGCCGGGGCGCGGCGGGGTATCGGCTTGGGCCAGGCCGATGCGGACGCGACGCTTGATTTCGCCGCGATGGCGAACGCGGGTGACGGTTTCCTGGCCGGGGTAGCAGCCCTTGCCGAAACCGACCGCACCCAGGGCATCGAGATTCAGCATCTGGGGGATGAACTGTGCGGCGGTTTCCGGCGTGACGAAGGGTTCGCCGGCCCGGATGGTGAGCAGGGCCCAAGCGTCCGGTCCCACGGGCGCGCCCCGAACCTGCAGCCGTTGCCACAGTTCGCGTATGTCTTCGAGCGGGCCCAGCGCCAGCCAGCGCGCGGGTCCGGGGAGCGCGATCAGCAGGCTGTCCTTCGCGGTGACGGTGCCGAGTGCCTGGGCGGGCAGATCGGGGCCGAAAAACCCCTTCAGATCATCGGTCAGGGCTTCGCCGGAGATACCGAGCCGCATGAGGGCATCCGAGGCGTCCTCCAGCGTAACCCGGGCCCGCAGGACGAAACGGCGCAGCTGTGCCAGCGTTTCTTCCAGCTGTTCACGGGGCAGCAGGAGGTAGAAGTCGTCGCCGCGCATCAGCAGCACAAAACTCGCGATCACCTTGCCCTGGGGACTGAGATAGCAGCCGAACGAGGACTGATCGGCGGATACGGCATTGACGTCCGTGGCCAGCTGGGCCTGCAGGAAGCTGCGCGCGTCCGGGCCATGGACACCGAGCAGGCCGAAATGTCCCAGATCGGCGATGACCGGACCGGAGAAAACCATGCGTCGTTCCCGCTCCGGGTTGCCGAAGTGGGTCAACACGCCATCCGTGAATTCGGCGCCGGCATCGATCAGGAACGACATCCATTCAGGCTTCATGGCAAGGACTCCAGCTGGGGAAATGGGCGGAGGGGATTGCTCGGATGTTAGGGCAATTCCCCTGCCGGTGTCAGCAATCCGGCGCCGTCGGCGCCTTGCGCGCACGGCGCGGATTCAGTATAAATGCCGCTGTCGTCGCCAGGGGTTGGATCGGGATGGAAACGGAGCAAGACCGCAAGCCCATGCCCATAACCCCTTCGCTGGAGCCTGCCGCAACGATTGCACGTCAGTCGCCGCCCGCGGTGGAGGAAATCGGCGGCCCCAAGGGCCTTGAGCCGACCCGGTACGGAGATTGGGAGCGGCGCGGACGCTGCATCGATTTTTGATGCGCTCGGCTTGCCTCTGATCGCATCGTCGCTTTATTCCCTGCGGTTCTTGCCGCGCTTATGTTGATGGGTTGTTGACCGAGCTTTGGGGTGTGGGTCGGACTGTCCGGATCCATGCGGTCGACAACCTGATTGTCGAACCGTTGGGAGGGAGACCCGTGCAACACCAACGCCCCCTGTCGCCGCATCTGCAGGTCTATCGCTGGTCGCTGACGATGGTGATGTCCATCATGCATCGCGCGACGGGTATCGCGCTCTCGGTGGGCAGCATCCTGCTCGTGTTCTGGTTTGCAGCCTTGGCCGCCGGTCCCGACGCCTTCGCGACGGCCCAGTCCGTCGTCGGCTCTCCCATCGGTCTGTTGCTGCTGTTCGGTTGGTCCGCCGCGTTGTTCTATCACCTCTGCAATGGAATTCGACACCTCTTCTGGGATGTGGGCGTGGGTTTCGAGAAAGCCCAGGCTCGCCGCAGCGGATGGATCGCCCTGGTCAGCGCCGGTGTGCTGACCGTCCTGGCCTGGGCCGTGGGCCTTTCCGGAGGACTGTGATCATGGATATGCGTACGCCGCTGTCCCGCGTCAACCATCTGGGGTCGGCCCGCGAGGGTGCCCATCACTGGTGGTGGCAGCGCCTCACCGCGCTGGCGCTGGTGCCGCTGTTGCTCTGGCTGGTGGGTTCATTCGTCGCGCTGGCCGGTGCCGACTACGCCACGATGCGGGCTTGGGTGGCCCGCCCGGGCGTGACGGTCGGTCTGGTGGTCTTGCTGATTGCACTTTTCTATCACGCCCAACTCGGCCTGCAGGTGATTCTGGAAGACTATGTCGACGCCGAGGGGCTCCGGCTGGCCTCCCTCGTGGCGGTGCGTTTCGCCTGCCTGCTGCTGGGTCTTTTGGGTGTGATTTCTGTTTTGCGCATCGCCTTCGGGGGCTGATCGGATGAGTGAGGCATATCGTTTCGTCGACCACCAGTATGACGTCATCGTGGTCGGCGCAGGGGGGGCGGGTCTGCGGGCCACTTTCGGCATGGCCACGCAGGGACTGTCGACCGCCTGCATCACCAAGGTGTTCCCGACGCGCTCGCACACCGTTGCCGCCCAAGGCGGGATCTCCGCCGCGCTGGGGAATATGGGCGAGGACGACTGGCGCTTTCACTTCTATGACACCATCAAGGGCTCCGACTGGCTCGGCGACCAGGATGCCATTGAATACATGTGTCGCGAGGCCATTCCGGCGATCCTCGAGCTGGAGCACTACGGCGTGCCGTTCTCGCGTACCGAGGCGGGCAAGATCTACCAGCGCCCATTCGGGGGTATGACGACACACTACGGCCAGGGCATCGCCCAGCGCACCTGCGCTGCCGCCGATCGCACCGGCCATGCGATCCTGCACACCCTCTACCAGCAGTCGCTCAAGCATCATGCCGAGTTCTTCATCGAGTATTTCGCGCTCGACCTCATCATGGATGAGGAGGGCATCTGTCGTGGGGTGACGGCGCTGAATCTGTCCGACGGGACGATTCACCGCTTCCGCGCCCACATGACCGTGCTGGCGACCGGCGGCTATGGCCGCAGCTACTTCTCCTGTACCTCGGCGCATACCTGCACCGGCGACGGCAACGGCATGGTGCTGCGCGCCGGCCTGCCGCTGCAGGACATGGAGTTCGTGCAGTTCCATCCCACTGGCATCTACGGTGCCGGCTGCCTCATCACCGAGGGCGTGCGCGGCGAGGGCGGTTATCTGACCAATGCCCAGGGCGAGCGCTTCATGGAGCGCTACGCGCCCAACGCCAAGGATCTGGCCTCGCGCGATGTGGTCAGCCGGGCGATGACGGTGGAGATTCGCGAAGGCCGCGGCGTCGGTCCCCACCAGGATCACATCCATCTGCATCTGGAGCACCTCGGCCCCGAGGTGATCAACGAGCGTTTGCCGGGCATTGCCGAGTCGGCGCACATCTTCGCCGGCGTGGACGTCACGCGCGAGCCGATTCCCGTGCTGCCGACCGTCCACTACAACATGGGCGGCATTCCCACCAACTATCATGGTGAGGTGGTCACGCTGCGCGACGGCAACCCGGACGCCGTGGTGCCCGGGCTGATGGCCATCGGCGAGGCGGCTTGCGTCTCTGTGCACGGTGCCAATCGCTTGGGTTCCAATTCGTTGCTCGACCTCGTGGTCTTCGGGCGCGCGGCGGCGCTGCGCTGCGCCGAAGTGGTTCGTCCGGGCGCGCCTCACAAGACGCTGCCCGAATCAGCGAGCGAACTGGGCATCGCGCGTCTGGACCGGTTGCGCAATGCCAAGGGCAGCCTGACCACGGCCCAGATCCGGCTCGACATGCAGCGCACCATGCAGAGCAACGCCGCAGTGTTCAGAACCGGCGAGGTGTTGCAGGAAGGCTGCGAGAAGATCGAGAACGTCTATCGTTCTTTCGCTGAGGTTTCGGTGGGGGATCGCGGGCTGGTCTGGAACAGCGATCTGATTGAGACGCTGGAACTGGACAACTTGCTCGGCTGTGCCATGACGACCATGTTCGCCGCGCGCAACCGGACCGAAAGTCGCGGCGCCCATGCCCGCGAAGACTATGCTGAGCGCGACGACGACAACTGGCTCAAGCATTCGCTGATCTGGATGGATGCGCAGGGCATGGTCAGCATTGGTTATCGACCGGTCCATCTCTATACCCAGACCGATCAGGTTGAGGTGGTCGCACCGAAGGCGCGCGTTTACTGAGGGATGTGGATATCCGGCGTCGCTTGAGCCGGGTTCAGAAGAGGATTCGTTCATGGCCGAGTTCAAATTGCCCGCCAATTCCCGCGTTCAGACCGGCAAGACCTTCCCGGCTGCGGCCGGCGCCAAGCGGGTCAAGCGTTTCGTGGTCTACCGCTATGATCCGGAGACGGGACAAAATCCACGGCTCGATACGTATGAAATCGATCTGGACGATTGCGCGCCGATGGTGCTCGATGCCCTCATCAAGATCAAGAACGAGATCGACCCGACCCTGACCTTCCGGCGTTCGTGCCGCGAGGGAATCTGCGGTTCCTGCGCCATGAACATCGATGGCACCAACACGCTCGCGTGCACCAAGCACATCGGCGATGTGACGGGTGATGTGCGCATCTATCCCTTGCCGCATATGGCGGTGATCAAGGATCTGGTGCCGGATCTGACCCATTTTTACGCCCAGTATGCGGCGGTGGAGCCTTGGTTGAAGACCAAGACGCCGACGCCGCCTGATCAAGAACGGCTGCAATCGAAGGAGGAGCGGGCCAAACTCGATGGCCTCTACGAGTGCATCCTCTGCGCCTGCTGCTCGACATCCTGTCCCAGCTACTGGTGGAACGATCGCTACCTGGGCCCGGCAGCGCTGCTGCAGGCCTACCGCTGGATCGCCGACAGCCGTGACGAGGCGATCGGCGAGCGTCTCGATGAGCTGGAGGATCCCTTCAAGCTCTATCGCTGCCACACCATCATGAACTGCACCAACACCTGTCCCAAGGGTCTCAATCCGGCCAAGGCCATTGCGGAGATCAAGAAACTCATGGTGCTGCGTCGCTGACGGCCAGCCTTATGGCCCAAGCCGATCTGGGACGGCTGCGCTGGCGCTGCCGGCGCGGAATGAAGGAGCTCGATGAGCTCCTCTTGGCCTACCTGCCGCGTTATCTCGAAGCCTCGGCTGACGAACGGGCGGCCTTCGAGGCTTTGCTCGATCTGCCCGATCCGGATCTGTACCGCCTGGTCCTGACTGCCGGGCCCGGACCGGATCCGGCATGGGAGTGCGTGCTTGAACGCCTTCGCCAGGGCCTGCCGCGTCGAGCCTGATCGATCGCGTGTTCTCGCGGCGCTGTTGATGAGCGCCTATGGCATGGTGCTGTTGCTCGTCGTGCTGTATTCCCGCGAGTACTGGCGACTCGTGCTGCTGATCGTGTGGGCATCGTCGGCGGGATGGACGGCGTGGCGTCACTTCGGCCCCGGCCGCATTCTCCGTGCTGAATTCATCGATCAGGACCGCTGGCGGATTCGCCTCGCCAGCGGCTGGTCCGGAGAGGCTGCGTTGCTGCCCACCAGTCTGGTCGTTCCGGGCTTGACGGTGCTCAACTTCCGGTTGGCCGACCGGTCGCCGCTGAGATGGCGGCATCGGTCCATCTGCTTGCTGCCGGACAGTCTCAGCCGCGACGGCACCCGCCGACTGCGGGTGTTCCTGCGATTTCACTGAAGCGTGGTTCCACGAGCGACCGGCCGGCGACACGGCGGTGGGCGATGCCGGTGCGGTCCTCGGGCTTTTGCGCGCCATCCTGAGCGCGATGGTCTGGGACGCTGTCTTGAGCGAAACGGCGTTCAACGCGGGGCTGAGACCTGCCGGGTAGGGTACGTAGGGGGTTCGTTCAGTCGGCCCAGTGCATGGCGTGCAGCGGCAGCGGCAGGTTGGGTGGAACGAGCACACTGTCCAGCGCTTCGGGCGCCGGGTGCGGATGGTCCAGCGTATAGTGCAAACCCCGGCTTTCGGTTCGCGTGAGCGCGCAGCGGACGATCAATTCCGCCACGGTGGCGAGGTTGCGCAGTTCCAGAAGATCCGGGTCGATGGTCGGGCTGTTCGCCCATTGTGCCTCCGCTTCGCCGCGGATCACGGCGACGTGGCGCTGGGCGCGCTGCAGCCGTTCTGTATTGCGGACGATGCCCACGTAATCCCACATTGCACGGCGCAGTTCCATCCAGTTGTGCCGGATGGTGATGGATTCGCCGGTTTCCCGAATCGGGTGGGACGGACTGGGCAGGTCACTATCGCCGGGTCGCGGCAGATGGGGCAGCCGATCCAGGATATCGTTGGCTGCAGATTCGGCAAACACCAGGCATTCCAGCAGCGAGTTGCTGGCCATGCGATTGGCTCCATGCAGGCCGGTGTGGGCCGTTTCGCCGATGGCATAGAGATTCTGCAGGTCGGTGCGGCCACGCAGATCGGTCACCACGCCGCCGCAGGTGTAGTGCGCCGCCGGCACCACGGGCAGGGGCTGCTCGGTCATGTCCAGCCCTACGGCCAGGCACTGCGCATGGATGGTGGGGAAATGAGTGCGGATGAACTCGGCGCCACGGTGGCGGATGTCAAGATAGACACAGGGAATCCCTAGACGCTTCATTTCATGATCGATGGCCCGTGCCACGATGTCCCGCGGCGCCAGATCCGCGCGCGCGTCGAAACCGGCCATGAAGGCCGTGCCGTCCGGCAGCAGCAGTCGCCCGCCTTCGCCCCGAACCGCCTCGCTGATCAGGAACACTCGCGAGCCCTGGGCCGGGAGGTAAAGGCAGGTTGGATGAAACTGCATGAACTCGAGGTTGGCAACGCGGCAGCCGGCCCGCCAGGCCATGGCGATGCCGTCGCCGGTCGCGACCTCGGGATTGCTGGTGTACAGGTAAACTCGGCTGGCGCCACCGGTGGCCAGGGCCACGCTGCGGGCATGCCAGGTCTGCATCACGGCGGCATCGAGGTCGAGCAGCTGTGCGCCGCGGCAGGACCGCGCGCCGCGCTGGCCGCCCGTGCGCGTGATCAGATCCACGGCCATATGGCGTTCCAGGAGCTCGATGCGGGGATGTGCCCGGCAGGCGTCGCGCAGGGCATCGGAAACCGCTTTGCCGGTGGCGTCGGCCGCGTGGACCACGCGCCGGTGGCTGTGTCCGCCTTCCCGGGTCAGGTGATAAGGGCTGCCGGCAGCTGGTTCGCCGCTCTGACGGGTAAAGGCCACACCGATCTCGCTCAACCAGCCGATTGCAGCCGGTCCATGGGTTGCCGTGAATCGGACGGCTTCGGGATCGCACAGCCCAGCGCCGGCGATCAGCGTGTCGTCGATATGCGCCTCAATGGAGTCCGCGGCGTCCAGTACCGCCGAGATGCCGCCCTGGGCGTAGCGCGTGCTACCCTCGTCCAGATCGGCTTTGCAAACAACGGTGACGGTGCACCACGGCGCCAAGCGCAGCGCCAGTGCCAGGCCAGCGGCGCCGCTGCCAATGATGAGGACGTCAGTGCTTCGGATGCTCATGGATCGCGGGAATCGCAAGCGGCTGATAGAATCGGCTCCCAGCACGACCGCACAAGGGTGCGTACCGGGAATTGGGCTTTACTATAAACCGCTTTTCTTCAAAACGAACGAACTCTCCCGGTTTGAACTTGTCTAGTGGGGCAAGAGACAGCCGGGGGTTGGAGTGATGCCCCCGATGGGCGATACAGGTACCGTTGATCAAGATCTGGTAAAGCGGGTCCAGCGGGGTGACAAAACGGCTTTCGATCTCCTGGTGCGCAAGTACCAGTACAAGGTGATCAAGTTGGTCTCCCGCTATGTGTACGACCCGAGCGATGCCCACGATGTGGCCCAGGAAGCCTTCATCAAGGCCTACCGGGCCTTGCCGGGGTTCCGGGGCGACAGCGCGTTTTATACGTGGCTGTACCGGATTGCCATCAATACGGCCAAGAATCATGTCGCGGCGCGGAATCGGACGCCCATCAGTGCCGAATCCGAGTTTGGCAACGAGGATTCGGATGGGGATTTTTCCTCGCGCTTGAGCGATATTGATACGCCCGAGGCGTTGCTGCTCACCGACGAGGTGAGGCGGACCATCATGACCGCAATCGAGGGTTTGCCTCAGGATCTGCGAACGGCGCTCATCCTGCGGGAGATCGAGGGCATGAGTTATGACGAAATTGCGAAAACCATGGATTGCCCAGTGGGTACAGTACGCTCCCGGCTGTTTCGCGCACGGGACACGATCGATGCCGAGCTGAAGAAAATCGAGGGATTGGCCGGAACATGAACGAAAAGACGACGAATGCATCCTTGAAGCGGCAGGCGACCGAGGACTCGGACCTGACGTTGGATTTTTCCGCCGAGATTTCTGCCTGGATGGATGGTGAACTGGCAGGTGGTCGCTCTCGATTGGTCTGTCGTGGCGTGCTGGCTGATGAATCGTGCCGCGCCCAATGGAGTCGTTACCACCTGATCGGTGATGCGCTTCGGGACAATCTTCCGGCTGACGTGATGGTGGATATCGCGCCGGAAGTCCGAGCGCGGCTTGATGAAGACGCCTCGGCGAGCCGGCGCGCGCTTCCGGCGATCGTGCGCAATCCACGGATGTGGGGGCTGGCCGCATCGCTGGTTGTCGCGTCGGTCATTGTGGTCGGCTCATGGTCCGGGCAGGAGCTCGCGCCAACCGGCACGCGGTTGGCCGGGAATGAAACCACCGGTGTGGTCAACGCCTCCTCAATCGAGGCCGTAGAGCAGGATATCGCCCAGGCGGAGCTCGACGATTACTTCCGCAACCACAATCAGGCGCTTGCGGATACGGGTGAGGCGGGGCGTATGCTGCCGTATCTGAACGTGGCCGAGTTTACGGTCGAGCCGGTCGCGGCGTCCGGTCCGTGAAGGCACGGCGTGCACGCGGCTGGGCCGCGGCGGGAGCGCTGGTGATGCTGGCGTTTGGAGGAGGACTCGTGCATGCGGGCGAGATGTCCGCACAATGGGCCCTTCGCATCATCAAGGCATACAACCAGCTCAACTACCAGGGCGTGTTCGTTTATCAGAAGAACGACACGCTCGAAGCCATGCGGGTGATTCATTCGGCGGATCAAGGCGGCCAGACGCGACTGGTGGCGCTCAACGGCGAAGTCAATGAAATTCACCGGCGTGGTGACCAGATGACCCGCTATTTGCCGGGCCGCGGAATATTCATCGAAGGGCTGCGGTGGAGTAACCCTTTTTTTTCGGCCGTTCCGGCGGATATCTCGCGGTTGGCCGCACACTACAGTCTTGAGGTCGACGGGGTCGACCGGATCGCCGGTCGGCCCTGCCAGCGCGTCGAGATCCGCCCGCGTGACGCGTTGCGCTATGGTTATCGCCTGTGTGTGGATCGGGAAACCAATCTGATTTTGCATGCGCAACGCATCGCTGAGAAAGGCCGTGTCCGCCAGGAGGTGATGTTCACGCAGCTCACCATTCAGGATCGTCTCGATCCGGCGTTGCTGGCGCCGGGCATGGATGTCGCCAAGCTCAAGCGCTACGTGGTCAAGACGGAGATCGATGGGGTCAAGGGCATGGCGGCGCGCACTTGGGATGTGACTGGTCCGCCGGCCGGGTATCGCCTGGTCTTCGGGGCCGACCACAGCCTCTCCGGGGGTGGCAGCCAGGAACATCTGGTCTATAGCGATGGACTTTCGGCGATCTCGGTGTTTGTCGACAACACGCCGCTCGCTGGCAAGCCGATCCTGGGGCAGACCAGCAGGGGCAGTATGAATGCCTATGGTGTGGTTCGTGATGGCTACCAGGTTCTGGTGGTTGGGGAAGTCCCCTATACGGCGTTGCGCATGATGGCCGAGTCGCTGCAACGGCGGCCGTGACGGCTGCAGCGCATGGGTGCGCCGCACCGGGGCAATCGCGTAGAATCAACCAATTTGGCGTCGTCGGCTTGCGCGCTTCATGAGTCTGCAATTCAGTCTTTACACCCGCTCCCGTTGCGGGCTATGTGATCTCCTGCATGAGGATCTGCTCTCCCTGTGTCGAGGCCGGGATGTGCAGGTCGTTTCCATTGACATCGACCGGGATCCGGCGCTCGTGCAGCGTTATGGCTTGCGCGTTCCGGTGCTGGTCTGCGAGGGGCGGGTGATTTGCGAAGGACGGCTGGATCGCGAGGCGGTTCGCGCTGTTCTTGACCGTGCTGCCGGGCGCGCTGAGGTGAATTGAGCCCTATGCAATCGCATACCCGTAATTTTTCGATCATTGCCCACATCGACCACGGCAAATCCACGTTGGCTGATCGGTTCATTCAGCTGTGTGGTGGCCTGAGCGACCGCGAGATGCAGGCGCAGGTGCTCGACTCGATGGATCTGGAGCGTGAACGCGGGATCACCATCAAGGCGCAGTCGGTTACCTTGTCCTACCGGGCGCGTGATGGACAGACCTATCAGCTCAATCTGATCGATACACCGGGGCACGTCGATTTTTCCTACGAGGTTTCCCGCTCGCTGGCCGCCTGCGAAGGCGCCCTGTTGGTGGTGGATGCCGCGCAGGGCGTCGAAGCGCAGAGTGTCGCGAATTGCTACACCGCACTGGATCAGGGGCTGGAAGTGGTCCCGGTGCTCAACAAGATCGACCTGCCGCAGGCCGATCCAGATCGCGTGGCACAGGAAATCGAAGATGTCATCGGGATCGATGCCCATGATGCCCTGCAGGTGAGCGCCAAGACCGGCATCGGGGTGGAGGATCTGCTGGAAGCCTTGCTGACGCGGATTCCGCCGCCTCAGGGCGATCCCGATGCGCCGCTGCAGGCGCTGATCATCGACTCGTGGTTCGACAACTTCGTCGGCGTGGTGTCGCTGATCCGCGTGGTCAACGGCAGCGTCGCAACCGGAGACAAGGTCATGATGATGTCTTCGGGCCGCAGCTACCCCAGTGCCCGTGTGGGGGTTTTTACGCCCAAGGCCCTCGATCGACCGCGTCTGCAGACCGGTGAGGTGGGTTTCCTGATTGCCGGTATCAAAGCGATCGATGGCGCCCCGGTAGGGGACACGGTGACCTTGTCCGATCGCCCCTGCACCGCACGCCTGCCCGGATTCAAACAAGTCCAGCCGCGGGTGTTCGCGGGTCTTTATCCGGTCAGCAGCGACGATTACGAGCACTTGCGCGATGCCTTGCAGAAATTGCGTCTGAATGATGCAGCGCTGCATTTCGAGCCCGAGACATCCACCGCCCTGGGATTCGGGTTTCGATGCGGCTTTCTGGGCATGCTCCATATGGAGATCATCCAGGAACGCCTGGAGCGCGAGTACGACCTGGATCTGATCACCACTGCGCCTACGGTGATCTATGAGGTCCTCACGAACACCGGGGAAGTGCTGCACGTCGACAACCCGTCCAAGTTGCCGCCGGTCAACGAAATGGCCGAGATCCGCGAGCCCATCATCCAGGCGAACATCCTTTGCCCGCAGGAATATGTGGGCGGGGTGCTCACGCTGTGCGAGCAGCGTCGCGGGGTGCAGCTCAAGCTGCAGTATCTGGGAAATCAGGTATCGATCGTCTACGAATTGCCGCTCAGCGAGGTGGTGCTCGATTTCTTCGATCAACTGAAGTCGGTGAGTCGTGGTTATGCTTCGTTCGACTATCAGTTCGAGCGTTTCCAGGTGGCGGATCTGGTGCGCTTGGATCTGTTGATCAACAGCCAGCGTGTCGATGCGCTGTCGATCATCGTGCATCGCGCCCAGACGGGCTACCGGGGCCGGCAGCTGGCCGAGCGGATGCGTGATCTGATTCCGCGACAGATGTTCGAGGTGGCGATTCAGGCGGCCATCGGCAGCCACATCATCGCGCGCACGACAGTCAAGGCCATGCGCAAGAATGTGACCGCCAAATGCTATGGTGGCGACATCACCCGCAAGAAGAAGCTGCTCGAGAAGCAAAAGGCGGGGAAAAAGCGCATGAAGCAGATTGGGAAGGTCGAGGTGCCTCAGGAGGCATTTCTCGCCATTTTGGATGTCGGGAAGAAATCCGACTGAATCTTTGAGAGTCCATCGAGGGAGATACCATGCGGGCTGATTTCTCGCTATTGCTCGTGGTCTTGACGCTGATCACGGGCGTGCTCTGGGCGCTGGACCGCTATCGCTGGGAGCCGCGGCGACGTCTGGCGGCTGCCGGGGGTGAGGTGCCTGGTCCCACGGGCATCGTGGAATTCGGCCGCAGCCTGTTTCCCATCGTGCTGGCGGTGTTCTTGGTGCGTTCGTTCGTTGTCGAGCCGTTTCGCATTCCGTCCGGATCGATGGTCCCCACACTGTTGACCGGTGATTTCATCCTCGTCAACAAGTTCGCCTATGGGGTTCGGCTGCCGGTCTTCAATATCCGGATGCTTCCGTTCGGCCACCCAGAACGCGGCGATGTGATGGTGTTCCGCTTTCCCGAAGATCCATCCAAGGATTTCATCAAGCGGGTGATTGGTCTGCCGGGCGATGAAATCGTCTATCGGGACAAGCAGGTCTACGTGAACGGCGAACCGCTGCCGATAACGCCGAAAGGACGGTATACCGGCCCGGGTGTTCCTGCACGCTGGGAAACCTGGGAATTCGAGGAACAGGTCGGTTCGGTGATGCATCGATTGCTGAAGACAGCCGGCCGGCCTTCTTACAACATGCGTGCGGTGGTGCCGCCTGATCATTATTTCGTGATGGGCGACAACCGGGACAACAGCGATGACAGCCGGCGCTGGGGAACCGTCCCGGATGCCAATCTCGTGGGACAGGCTTTCGCGATCTGGATGAACTGGGATCCCGACGCGAAGATGCCGCTGTGGTCACGGATTGGACAAGGCATTCATTGACCATCCTCCGCTTCCCGCCCGGCGTGCGGTCCGAAGGGGGGGAAGCGGAGGAATCAAGCGATGAAATCGAAGCAGACGCAGCGCGGCATGGGGCTGTTGGGGCTGATGTTCTATATCGGCATGGGTGGTTTCGGCGTTTATACCCTGTTTGCGTTGCTGCCGGTCTACCTGGAGTATTTCGAAGTCCGCTCTTCAATGGATTCTCTGAAAGAAGGGGTTTCCGAGGGGGACTTGAATTCACGCCGCCTGAAGGATCTGTTGCTGCGCCGTTTCCAGGTCAACTCGATCCAGCATGCCGGCCCACAGGACATCACCATCACGCCTGCGCAACATCATTTCCAGGTCGGCGTAAGCTATGAGGTCCGTATCCCGTGGTTTGCCAATATCGATCTGGTGACCCGATTCCAGCACGAGACACAGGTAACACGACCTTGAGACAGAGTCTGGATCAATTGTCCGAGCGGCTGGGCTACCGATTCCGGGATCCCGAGCTGCTCGATGCCGCATTGACGCATCGCAGCTTTGGGCGCCGGAACAACGAGCGTCTGGAGTTTCTCGGCGATGCACTGCTCAATTTCGTGATCGGGTGGGAGCTGTACGAGCGCTGTCCCAATGTCTCGGAAGGCGTGCTGAGTCGTCTGCGAGCCAGCCTGGTCAAGGGTGATACCTTGGCGGCAGTCGCGTTCGAACTCGATTTGGGCCGAAGCTTGCGGTTGGGGGCCGGCGCGCGCAAGACCGGCGGGTATCGGCGCAAGTCGATCCTGGCCGATGCGCTGGAGGCGGTGTTGGGTGCGGTCTGTCTGGACGGCGGTTCGGAAGCGGGCATCGAGATCGTCAAGCGGCTGTTTGCCGATCGGCTGGCCAACCTGCCATCGGAGGTGGAACTCAAGGATCCCAAGACCCGGCTGCAGGAACATCTGCAGGCCCGTGGCGAATTGTTGCCGGTCTATCAGCTCGATACCATCAGCGGTCCTGAGCACGATCAGCGCTTTGAAGTCCTCTGCCAGGTGCCATGTCTGCAGCGCGGATTTCGCGGTGTCGGCACCAGTCGGCGCGAGGCCGAGCAACAGGCGGCCAGCCTGGCTTTGATGGCGCTGGAAAGTGGTTGACGTCGTGTCTGATCCAGACTTTCGCTGTGGCACGGTTGCGTTGGTGGGGCGCCCCAATGTCGGCAAATCCTCGTTGCTGAACCGGATTCTGGGTCAGAAGATCAGCATCGTGACCCACAAGGCCCAGACCACACGCCACCGCATCCATGGCATCCACACCATCCCGGGCGCGCAGATCGTCTTCATCGATACGCCCGGCTTCCACAAGGCCGGCAATGCCTTGGGCCGCTACATGGTGCAGAAGGCGCGCGGGGCGGTCGAGGATGCCGATGTCGTGGTGCTGGTCACCGATGCCACGCGCTGGACCGGCGAGGATCAGGCCGTGCTCGATGCGATCCGGGGCAGCGGCCGGCCGGTCGGCTGGGTGCTCAACAAGGTCGATCGCGTGCAGCCGCGCAGCCGTTTGCTGACGGCCTTGGCCGAGGGACGCGAGCGCGCCGATTTCGCGTTCGTGGTTCCGCTGTCCGCGCGGCAGGGGGACAACATCACAGCCTTGGAACAGGAACTGGTCTCGCATTTGCCGATTTCTCCACCGATGGTCGAGGAAGACATTCCCACCGACCGCAGTGAACGCTTTCTCGCCGCCGAGTGTGTGCGTGAGCAATTGTTGCTGCATCTGCACGACGAACTGCCTTACGGCATGACCGTCGATCTCGAGCAGTTCAAGCGCACCGAAAAGGGGTTGGAGCTGGGCGCTGTGATCTGGGTGGCCAAGGACTCTCACAAAGGCATGGTCATCGGCCGTCAGGGTGAGCAGCTCAAACGCATCGGCCGAGCGGCGCGTCTGGAGATCCGCGAGCAGTGGCAGGAGCCGGTGTTTCTGAGTCTTTGGGTGAAGGTGCGTGAAAACTGGGCCGACGAGCCCGTGTGGCTGACCCGGCTCGGGTATGACTGAATGGCCACGCGCGGCGCGCTGGTCCCGGCCTATGTTCTGCATCGCCGTGCCTTCGGAGAGACGAGCCTGATCGCGGAGCTGTTCACCCGGGAAACCGGCCGGCTCGGGGTGATCGCCAAGGGGGTGCGTAGCAAGGGACGGGGCGGTGCGTTGCAGCCATTCCAGCCCTTGCTGCTGGCTTGGCGCGGCCGGGGCGAGCTGCCGGCTCTTGTCGCCTGGGAGCCGGCCGGTCCGCCGATCGGCTTGCAGGGCGATGGGCTGCTGAGCGGATTCTATGTCAACGAGCTGCTGATGCGACTATGCGCGCGGCATGATCCCCATCCGGATGTCTTTCTCGCCTATGCCCGCACCCTCGGGGAGCTGGGCGAGGGGCGTTGCCTGACGAGTGTGCTCCGCAGTTTCGAGCGGGCATTGCTCGGCAGTCTGGGTCTGGAGCCGCCACTGGGTTGCGATTGCGAGGGTGCGCCCATCCGGGCGGCGCAGTGGTATCGTTGTGCCCCCCGCGGTGCGCCGCGGCCGGTTTCCGGTCCGGGCCGAACACCCTGGGAAGTTCCGGGCGCCGCATTGCTGGCCTTGGCCACCGAACCGATGGTGATTCCGCGGGAATACCAGGCGGCGGTCAATGGTCTGTACCGATCGTTGATCGCCGAACAGTTGGGCGGAGTACCCCTGCGCACACGCGCCCTCTGGCGCGCCCTGCATCGCCTCAGCCCCGATTCGGCCCATCCATCACCGTCTTCCGAGGTTTGAACCTGACATGCACCTTTTGGCTTCCCCGCCCGCTCTGGGCGTGAACATCGATCACGTTGCGACGCTGCGTCAGGCGCGGCGCACGGTCTATCCCGATCCGGTTCAGGCGGCATTTCTGGCCGAGCAGGCGGGGGCCGACAGCATTACCGTGCATTTGCGTGAGGATCGGCGCCATATCCAGGACCGCGATGTCCGCCTGTTGCGAACCCTGGTCCAGACGCGTCTGAATCTGGAGATGGCGGTGACGGCGGAGATGGTGAATCTGGCGGTCGAGTTGGCGCCGCAGGCCTGTTGCCTCGTTCCGGAACGGCGCGAGGAACTCACCACCGAAGGTGGATTGGATGTTCGGGCGCGCGAGGAGGAGATCGCCGAATCGTGCGGCCGGCTTGCCGCGGCCGGGATCACGGTGGCGCTGTTCATCGACCCGGACCCCGAGCAGATTGCGGCAAGCCTGCGGACCGGCGCCGTCGCCGTCGAGCTGCATACCGGCGCTTACGCCGAGGCCACCACCCCGGCCGAGCGGGCGCGCGAGCTCGCGCGCCTCGCGACCGCAGCGGACCTGGCGGCGCAGAATGGGCTGGTGGTCCATGCCGGACACGGGCTGAACTACGTCAATGTCGAACCGATTGCCGCCATCGCACCGATCGCCGAGCTCAACATTGGTCACGCGATCGTGGCACGGGCTGTTCTGACCGGCATGGCCGAAGCGGTCCGTGAAATGAAGCGGTTGATGCGCGAGGCGCGCCGGGGGTGATCCTGGGTATCGGCACCGACATCGTCGCGGTGGCGCGTCTGCGCGCTGCGCTCGATCGACGCGGCGAACGGTTTGCCCGGCGTATCCTGAATGCAGGCGAATGGGCGGACTATGCTGCCGCCAGCGATCCGGCGCGGATTCTGGCACGTCGGTTTGCCGCCAAGGAGGCAGTGGCCAAGGCGCTCGGAACCGGGTTCCGGGAGGGCATCGGACCCGGGCAGATCGAGGTGGTGCACGATGTGCGCGGCGGACCCGGTGTGCGCCTGCACGACGCTGCCGCGCGCTGTATGGCGCGGCAGGGCGGAACCCACATGCTGCTCAGCATCAGCGACGAACGGGCGTATGCGGTCGCCTACGCCGTGCTATGGGGTGCCGCGGATTGAGACGCGGGCAGGCTGGCCAGGGTGGTGGTGATGGCTTGCGCCAGCTGCTGAACCAGTTCCCCATCGATTGAACCCGTGTTCTGACGGCCCAATTGATTTTCCAGTGCGCTGGCCGCGGACTTGAGCGCGGGCAGACGGCAGAAGGCGGCCGAACCATGGATCTTGTGCGCAATGGAACGCAGGCGTTCACGATCGGCCGCTTGATGGGCATTGATCAGCTCAAGGCGCTGTTCGGACAGGTCTTCCTGCAACAGCGTCCACAGACCGGCATCGCTCAGGGGTGAGGAGCCGGGATCCGGTTCGGGCGTGGGGTATTGGCCGATTCCGTGGTGTGCGAGAAGCGCCAGCAGTTGGTTTTCGTCGACCGGCTTGACCAGGCAGTCGTCCATGCCGGCTTCTCGAAAGGTGGCCCAGTCCTCGGGCACGGCGTTCGCTGTTACCGCAAGAATCGGCGTTCGGCGGCCGGCGACTTCAAGCCGGCGCATGGCGCGAACCGCATCCAGACCACTCATGATGGGCATATGCACGTCCAGCAGCACGGCAGCATAGTCATGCCGGCTGAACGCTGCGACGGCACCCTGTCCGTCGCTGAATTCCTCCACTTGGGCACCGTTGCGACGCAGCAGTGTGGCGAGCAGTCGCAGGTTGATGCGATTGTCATCGGCGACCAGTAGCTGATAGCCAACCAGATTGCCATCGGGTTCGGCAGGAGGTTCGGAAACCAGGTTGCACGGACTATCGGGGGTCAGCAACTGGCATAGGCGGGCATACAGTTCCTGACGATGCAATAACTTGGGCAGGCAGGCTACGGCCCCTGCAGCGCGAATCTGTGCATGTTGCGCCGGATCAAGGGAATTGATCAGTGCCACAGTGTCGCAGCCACTGGCTTTGAGCGCCTCAAATTGGCTGGTGACTTCCGACAGCAGCAGGTCTTGTACCGACAGCCCCACCACGATCAGCGCCGGATGGGTCTGGGCGCGTTCCAGCAGCTGTCGGGGCGTTTCGGCCTCTTCAACGGTCAGCCCCCAGCTTTCCAGCCGATGGCGCAGGGCCAGCCGACTCAGGGGAAAACCATCCCAGACCAGTACCCGCCGTCCGCCCAGCGACGGCGCTGCTGGCTCGCCGATATGCGCGCTGTGGGATGATGCGAAGGGGATGGTGAACCAGAACGCCGAACCCTTGCCCGGTGCGCTGTCGACGCCGATCTGTCCGTCCATGGCGCGGACCAGCCGCTCGGAAATGAACAGGCCAAGACCTGTTCCACCGAACTGGCGGGTGGTACGGGCATCGACTTGGGTGAACGGCTGGAAAATCTGCTGTTGCTGGCGTGGCTCGATGCCAATGCCGGTATCCGTCACCGTGAAGCGGATGACCGGCCCGTGTGCCGTGTCATCCTCGAGCATGGCGCGCACCGTGATCTGGCCGTACAGCGTGAACTTGATGGCATTGCCAATCAGATTGGTGAGGACCTGGCGCACCCGTTGCGCGTCTCCGTGAACCTGTTCTGGGACATCGCGGTAGACCAGAGGCACCAATTCCAGGCCTTTTTCAAAGGCAATGGGTGCCAAAAGGCCGGTGACATCCTCGAGCAGGCGGTGCAGGTTGAAGTCCATCGGGTGCAGGCTGAGCTTGCCGGCCTCGATACGGGAAAAGTCCAGGATGTCCTCGATGATGCCCAGCAGATTGTCCGCCGATTGTCGGATGATCTGGGTGTATTCATGCGATTCCGGGGGAAGAGGCTGATCGGCCAGAAGCCGCGCGAAGCCCAGAATCCCGTTGACGGGCGTACGGATTTCGTGGCTCATGTTGGCCAGAAAGCGCGACTTGACGCGACTGGCCTCCTCGGCGCGGCGCCGCGCCAGATCCAGCTCGACGTTCTTGACTTCGAGCTCCTCGAGGGTGGTACGCAGTTCGGCGTTGGACTGATAGATCTGGCCCTGCAGATCCTGGCGGGTGGCGAGGAGGGCGTCAGCCATGGCGTTGATGCCGCGTTCCAAGGTGCCCAATTCGCCGCCTGACACTTCTGGAACGCGCCGGGTGAGCTGGCCGCGCCGGAAGCTGCGTACGGCCCGGGTCAGCCGCAACACGGGCACCACGATGTCGCGACTGGTGCTGAGCGCCAGAAAATAGCTGATCAGCAGTCCCACACCGATGATCAGGGATCCATTGAAAAGCACCTCCATCTGCCGCATTCGGGTCAGGGTTCGCGACAGGCGGATGGTCACTTCGCCCAGGACATCGTCGGCATCGTCCTGGGTCGCAATGGTGCGGGCGAACAGGGTCTGGTCCTGATCACGATCGCGCAGCCAGCGACTGAACCGAGAGTCGTTTTCGGTCGCAAGCGGTTCCATCGGCCGGCTGCGACGCAGCAGCGTTTCGCCCCGACGATTGGTGATGATCACATCGACAACGCTCGGTGTTTCGAGCATCACCGCGATCTGGCCCGCGAGCAGCGTCGTATCCCCGGTGAGCAACGCATGGCGAGCCATGGGAACCATCTGCCGGGTCAGGGCCTCTCCCTTCTCCTGATGGATCTGGGCGAGCTCCTGAATGCGCAGATTGATCACATAAAAGCCCAGGATAAGGGCGATGAGCGTCGGCGGAACCAGCGCCATCAGCAGCATGCGGTCCCGAATGCCCCAGCGCTTGAACACGGATCATCTCCACAAAACCTGCGGGTGCGAGCCGCAACGAAAGGTGACCGGTCCGGCGCGGCTCCAGCCGGTATTCAACCGGATTGAGCGCCGTTCAAACCAGTGTCTTCAGTGTTCATTGTAGAGAAACCCGGCCCTTCGTGGGGATGACTCACGAACCGGCGGCGCGGCGCAGCAGCGCGGCCAGGCGCGGCGCCGTTACCTGCAGGCAATAACGGTCGACGATCTGGGCACGACCGGCCTCGCCCAGGCGCTGCCCGAGCGCGCGGTCTGCGCGCAGATGCGCCAGCGCTTGCTGCCATTCGCCTGCCGTCGTTGCCAGATAGCCGTTGACGCCCGACGCCACCAGCTGATGGTTCACCCCGACGGGCGAGGCCACCACGGGCTTGGCGCAGGCCATGTACTGGATCAGCTTGTAACCACACTTGCCCCGTTCCCACGGCGCATCGGGCAGCGGCATGATGCCGACATCGAATTCGCCGATGTCCCTGACCTCGTCTGCTTCCGCCCACGGCCGAACCTCGGCCGGCAGATCCGCCGGCGCGGCGCGGCCGGCACCGATGAGCACCAGGCGCGCATCGCCGCAGGCCAATAGCTGGCGCAGGGGCTCGGCGACGGCGGCGAGATAGTCGGCGGTGTGGGGCGAACCGATCCAGCCGATGGTGAAGGGGCGAACATGCGTTGCGGGCGCATCGAGACGGGCGGGATAGCGATCGAGATCGATCACCGTCGGCAGGTGCTCGATCCAGCGGGCGCCCGCGTTTTCGGCGCGCGCGGCCAGATAGTCATTGCCGGCGATCACCAGTCGCGCCCCGGCCATGACGCGGTCGATCTTGCGCCCCATGAAGCGGCGCACGAGGGCGCGGCGGTGCAGGTCGTAGTTGTGAAACAGGGCATCGTCGTAATCGACGACATAGCCTACCCCGGCTGCCGCCAAGAGGCGTTCGAGGGTGGCCGGCAGCATGGGGAACAGCTCCTTTTCGATCCACAGCAGATCGAAATCCCGCGCGCGCAGCAATCGCATCAGGCGCGTGACATAGGCCCGCGCGACCTGAGGCCACGGCCGCCGTCCGGCACCATAGAGCGCCTCGAGATAGGCATCGTCCAGCAGCGGCGCCCACGCGACGTCGATGCCATCGCTTGCGAGATGCGGCAGATACTGCAGAGCGCGCAGCCGGGTGCTGGCGCCCTGGCGGCCATAGCGGCTGAGCAGCAGGACCTTCATTGGACGGGCGTGCCGGGCGGGTGCCAGCAGGCGGGCAGGTCGCGCAGCAGCCAGCGGTAGGCCTGCAGCGTTTCGCTGGCCTGATCCGTGGAACCGCGCGCCAAGGCTTGTCCCAGCCTCAGCGGTGGCTCGAGCAGGAGCGTTCCGGCCCAGATGCCGGCGGCTTCAAGCGGGTTGAAGTGTTTGCGTGCATAGCGCAGGCGGCTATTCAGGCTGTAGTAGAGCCGGCGCGCCTTGATTTGTTCGGAGGTGCCACCGCCCTTATGGAACACGCGCACATCGGCACGGTAATGGATGGCCCAGCCGGCCTGGCGCACCCGCTCGGATAGGTCCAGGTCTTCCAGGTAGACGAAGAAGCGTTCGTCAAAGCCGCCGAGTGCATCGAAGAGCGGGCGCCGGATGAGGTAGAACGCCCCCATTACGTGATCGACCGTGCGGCTCTCGGCATGGTCCCAGCGCCGCATCAGATAGCCGCTGGTCCAGGGGGCCAGGCGATCGATGCCGCTGAGGTGGGCTAGCAGTCGCCGTGGTGTGGCCTGACGGGCACAATGGCGATGGGTGCGACCGTGCGCATCCAGCAGATGGGCGCCACACACGCCCGCCGGGGCTCCGTCGGTGCTGCATAGATGGGCAACGGCCCGACCGAGGGCATCCGCTTCCACCTGCGTGTCGGGGTTCAGAAAGAGCAGAAAGTCGGCCGAGCACAGTCGGGCACCCTGGTTACACGCCGCGCCGAAGCCACGATTGTCGGCGTTGCGGACGACGAGCAGCGGCAGGGCGTCGTCAGGCAGATCGATCAGCGAGTCATCGGTCGAGGCATTGTCGACAACCACCACCCGCTTCAGGCTGAACCGGGTCTGATCGGCGGCGGCGACGGCCTGAAGACAGGCACGCAGTTGCGGGCCGGCATTCCAGTTCACGATGACGATGGCGAGGGTCGGTGTGGCCGCGACCGTCATGCTTCGCGCCACTGTCCGCGCAGCCGCGCCGCCTGCGCATAGCCCGTGGTGCCGAGGCCGGTCAGGGCCAGGGCGGCCCAGGCTTTAAGGAAACCGCGATCGGTCGCGACCGCACGGTGCAGCCAATGTCGCGCCGTGGCCGTATCGCCGGCCAGGGCGTGCAGGTGGCCGACGGCGTAGAGATGCTCGGCCAGAGTACGCGGGTAATCGGTGAGCCAGTGGGCGTGCCGTTCGACGATGCGTGTCCGGGCGCGCAGCCGCGCAGCGGCATCGGCAGTGATGGCATCGGGCAGGGTGTGCACGATCACCAGCGGTTCATCCACGCAGCCGACCGGATGCTCGCGGCTCAGGCGCATCATCAGCTCCCAGTCCTGGAAGCGCGGCAACTCGGCGTCGAATCCGCCCGCCGCGTCCAGCGCCACGCGCCGCACCAAGAGGGTCTGGGTGCTGATGAAGCTGTCGCGCAGGATGTCGGCATGCAACCAGCCCGCACGCCGTTTCACCTTCGGGCTTGGCGTGCGCGTGATGCGATTGCCGTTGATGCGCACGAAGGCGCAGTAGACCGCGCCCAGCGCGGGATCCTGCGCGGCCACGTCGAGCTGGCGCGCGAGCTTGTCGAGCAGCCACTCATCGTCGCTGTCCTGGAAGGCCACCCAATCGGCGCGTGCGGCGGCGAGCCCGGTATTGCGCGCCGCCGCCCCGCCGCTCCGGACGTGGTGGCGCAGCACGTGCAGGCGCGGGTCGTCGAAGTCGGCCAGGACGCGGGGCGTATCATCGGTGGAGGCGTCATCCACCACGATGAGCTCGAGATCGGGCGCGCTTTGCGCGAGTACGCTGCGCACCGCGCGGCCGAGGACGCCGGCGCGGTTGTAAGTGGGAAGCACGACGCTGACACGAGGGGGCACGGGCTTATCCGACCGGAAAAGTCGCTATGTTACCGCGTGGACCCGGCCTGTGACTGGATTAGAATCCGCGGTTTGCCAGGGGGAGGGAATCATGCCCGGTCGGCGGCTGCTGTATGTGCACAACGCGGTGCCCTATTTTCTGTCCCATCGGCTGGCGGTGGCGCGCGCCGCGCGCAACGCGGGCTGGGACGTCCATCTGGCGGCGCCTCCTGTCGATGCCGCGTTGCGTGGGAGGTTGGAGGCGGAACGGATCACTTTTCATCCATTCACGCTGTCCCGCCGCGGCATGGCGCCCGCGCACGAGCTGGGTAGTCTCTGGGCGCTCGGCCGGCTCTACCGGCAGGTGCAGCCGACATTGATTCATCTGGTCACCATCAAGCCCGTTCTCTACGGTGGAATGGTGGCGCGTCTGACGGGTGGCGCACCGTATGTGGCCACCATTCCAGGGCGCGGCTATGTGTTCACGACAGCGCCCGGGTTGAAGGGACGAATGCTGCGCGGTGGGGTGCGGCAGGCCTACCGGTTGGCATTGGGCGGCGGCTCGTGCCGCGCCATTTTCCAGAACCCGGATGATCGGGACTTTTTCGTGGCCGAATCGATGATTGCTGCCGATAAGACCCGCGTTGTGCTGGGGTCCGGTGTCGATCCGGACCAGTTTCGGCCCGGGCAGCGCGCTGGAGCATCGCCTCCGCGCGTGGTGCTGGCCTCGCGCATGCTGCGCGACAAGGGCGTGTTGGAGTTCGTCGAAGCCGCGCGCCGATTGAAGGCCGCCGGCATCGCGGCGGAGTTCGTGCTGCTGGGCCTGCCGGACCCCGGCAACCCGGACAGCCATCGCGAATCGGAACTCGCCGCCTGGCATGCCGAAGGCGTCGTGCAGTGGTGGGGATATCGAGAGGATATGCCGGAGATTCTGGCCGCGACCGACATCGTCTGCCTTCCGACGGCCTATGGGGAGGGCGTCCCGCGCATCCTGATCGAAGCGGCCGCTTGCGGCTGCGCGCTGATTGCGGCCGATCGTCCGGGGTGTCGTGAAATCGTCCAGGACGGCGTCAACGGACTGCTCGTTCCGCCGCGCGATGCGGGCGCGTTGGCCCATGCCGTGACGACCCTGCTCGATGATCCGGCGCGCTGCGGCGGGATGGGTCAGGCTGGCCGTGCGCGGGTACTTGCGCAGTTCACCGAAGCGCATGTGGTGGAGGAGACGCTCGCGGTCTATGCGGCATTGACGAGCTGAACCGCTGCGGGAACGCGGCGGGCGATCCGGGCGGGCAGAACTATGCGGTGGCCCTGGAGACGCGTTCGACGGGGTTGCGAATCGATGCGGCCTGGCCATCGCTCCAGGTGGGCGTCTGTGGTGGTCGGGTCGGCGCGGCCTTGGCTGTGGGCCTGGGTTTCGGCTGAACCGTCACAAAGAGCGGGGTAAGCGCAGCCCGGCGGCTCGCGGCGGGGGGCGGTGTCTGCTCAATCCACTGATCTGGTTCGATGCGCTCGACGCGGTCGTTCGGGTGGTAGCAGGGCATCTCGCGGCGGTGTCACGACATCCATTCGGCGTGCATCGGCGATGGAAGGCTCGGGGTCATCGGGCAGCGTGTCGCTGCTTAGCCGGTGTGGCTGATGCTGGCCGGTTCGCTCGGGTTCGGCTGCGCCTGTTCCCAGTCCAGCGCGCTGCGGACGATGGTAGCCAGGTCGGCGTGGCGCGGCGTCCACTGCAGCAGCCCGCGCAAACGGTGGGAGTCGGCCACCATGCGCGGCAGATCTCCCGGGCGTCGCGGCCGGTTGACGGTGGGAATCGTGCGGCCGCTGGCGGCGCCGACGGCGGCCAGCACTTCGCGCACACTGCGGCCTTGCCCATAGCCACAGTTGAGGGTCACCGACTCGCCTTGCGCACGCAGATAGTCCAGCGCGAGTACATGGGCGTCGGCAAGATCCTCGACGTGAATGTAGTCGCGAATCCCGGTCCCGTCGGGGGTGTCGTAGTCGGTGCCGAACACCTCCACGAACGGCCGCCGCCCCAACGCGGTCTCGCACGCCACCTTGATGAGCTGACCGGCCTGCAGGCCGCGTGGGCCGAGGCCGGCGCCTGCGGCGCTGCCGGCGACGTTGAAATAGCGCAGGATGGCGTAGCGCATGGGGGTCATTGCGCAGAGATCGCGCAGCATCCATTCCGCCATCAGCTTGGATCGGCCATAGGGATTGTTGGGCGCGGTCGGACTCTGTTCGGTGGCTGGGAGATGCAGGGCCGGCAAGGCATAGACCGCGGCGGTGGAAGAGAACATGAAATGCTGGATACCGGCCCTGGCGCAGGCCGAGAGCAAGGTGTGCATGAGGCAGGTATTGGTGTCGTAGTACTCAAGCGGAAGACGGACCGAATCCGGGACGCTGGTTCGGGCGGCGAAGTGGAGCACCGTATCGATGGGATGGCGACTCAGTAGGTCGTCCAGCAGTTCGCGGTTCCCGGCGTCGCCTACCACCAGCTGCCCATGCTGCACATTGTCGAGGTGACCGGTCGACAGATCGTCCAGAATGATCAGGGACTCGCCGCGCTGACCAAGCTGACGTGCCACATGGCTGCCGATATACCCGGCACCGCCGGTAATCAAAACCATTTTTGCCATGAATGCCCGTTGCCTTGATTCCGGAGCCCTGTGTTTTGGTGGTGGAAGGATAGCATCGGCAGCTCCCAATGCGGATCCCCTGCGCGGAGTACACGCTTTTTGCTAGCATTGCAGCCCTGTGGTCGGATCCGGCCGAACGCCGCGGTTCTGCTGAATCAACGAGGGCAACATGTCGACAATCCGCAAAGTGGTCTTGGCCTATTCGGGGGGGCTCGATACCTCCGTGATCCTCAAGTGGCTTCAGGAACACTACCACTGCGAAGTGGTGACCTTCACGGCCGACCTTGGCCAAGGTGAGGAGCTTGCACCGGCACGGGCGAAAGCCGGTTTGATGGGCGTCAAGGAAGTTTATATCGATGATCTGCGCGAGGAATTCGTGCGGGATTTCGTCTTCCCCATGTTTCGCGCCAACACCCTTTATGAGGGCGAATATCTTCTGGGCACCTCCATTGCCCGGCCGCTGATCGCGAAGCGGCTGGTCGAGATCGCGACCGAAGTGGGCGCCGATGCCGTGGCCCATGGCGCGACGGGCAAGGGCAACGATCAGGTGCGTTTCGAGCTCGGCGTTCTGGCGCTTCAGCCATCCCTGCGCGTCATCGCGCCCTGGCGCGAGTGGGATCTGAGCAGCCGCGAGACGCTGTTGGCTTATGCCGATCGGCATGGCATTCCCGTCGATCGGCAGGGCAAGAAGAGTCCCTACTCGATGGACGCGAATCTGTTGCACATCTCCTATGAAGGGGGGGTTCTGGAGGATCCCTGGGCGGAGCCCGAGGAGTCCATGTGGCGCTGGTCGGTGGCGCCCGAACAGGCACCCGACGCGCCGCAGTCCATCGAACTCGATTTCGAGCGGGGCGATCTGGTCGCCATCGATGGACAGCCCTATTCACCGGCCGCTGCGCTGGCCTATCTGAACCAGATCGGCGGCGCTCACGGGGTCGGCCGCGCCGACATCGTGGAGAATCGCTATGTGGGCATGAAATCGCGCGGATGCTATGAGACGCCGGGCGGCACGATCCTGCTCAAGGCCCATCGCGCGCTCGAGTCGCTGACGCTGGATCGCGAGGAAGCCCATTTGAAAGATGAGCTGATGCCGCGCTACGCCAGCCTCATCTACAACGGTTACTGGTGGAGTCCCGAGCGGCGCATGCTTCAGGCCGCAATCGATGCGACCCAGGAGCGCGTCAACGGGCGCGTGCGTTTGCGGCTCTACAAGGGCAATGTGACGGTGGCCGGCCGGCAGTCTCCTGACAGCCTGTTCGATGCACGCATCGCGACCTTCGAGGATGATGCCGGTGCCTACAACCAAGCTGATGCTGCCGGATTCATCCGCCTCAACGGTTTGCGCCTGGCGATCGGTGCACGGCGGAACGGTTCCGGCTGAAGGGTGCCGCGCTAGCGTGATTCTGCATCCTGGGCGGCTGGCTCGGCTGTGTGGCGCCGAGCTGGCGGCTGGCCCCGGCGCAGGTCGCCCATGTTCCGGGGTCATTCTTATTACATTTCTGGCTTAATATAGAGAAATTGATTCCTTTATAAGCTAAGCAGGCATTGGTAGCTTAGACGCTCGAAGTCCTATCCGGCTCGGACGGTAATCTCCCAAGAGGCCTGCCATGTCCGTATCCAATGCGGTCCAGACATTTTCCCATTCCCCCAACCACGCGGTTGATCTCGATGAGGTCAATCCGGCGCTGGCTCAGGCGTCTGCCGAGGATCGGGTGGCCTGGGCGCTCGAGCGCTTCGGTTCATCCGTTGTCCTGACCTCCAGCTTCGGGGCGCAGGCGGCGGTCTGTCTGCATCTGGTCACCCGCCAGCGGCCGGATATTCCGGTGATCCTGGTCGATACCGGCTATCTGTTTCCGGAAACCTATCGCTACATCGACGCGCTGACCGAACGCCTTGAGCTCAATCTCAAGGTCTATCGTGCGGAACTGAGCCCGGCATGGCAGGAGGCGCGCTTCGGCCGGCTGTGGGAGCAGGGCGTCGAAGGCCTGGACCGCTACAACGAGATGAACAAGGTCGAGCCGATGCAGCGGGCTCTGCGGGAGCTCGGGGCGAAAGCGTGGATCGCCGGCTTGCGGCGCCAGCAGTCGGCCAGTCGACAGCATCTGCAGGTACTGGCCCGCCAGAATGGTCGGACCAAGGTGCATCCGCTCGTCGATTGGACCGATCGCGACATCTATCTGTACATGACCCGTCATGAGTTGCCGTATCATCCGCTGTGGCACAAGGGCTATGTGTCCATCGGCGATGTGCATACCACGCGCCCGCTGGGCGAGGGGATGACCGAGGAAGATACGCGCTTTTTCGGGCTCAAGCGGGAATGCGGCCTGCACGAGCGGGCGTGACGCCGAGGGCTTGGCGGCTATAATCGAGGTTTGCCCCGATCAATGCCGCTCGGGGCATCCGATCTGCCGGAGTGTTCCTTGAGCGCCAATCGCATCTATCTCTACGACAGCACCCTGCGCGACGGCCAACAGACCCAGGGGGTCGATTTCACCGTCGGTGACAAGATTGCCATTGCCCATGAGCTCGACGGTCTGGGCATCGATTATGTCGAGGGCGGCTGGCCAGGCGCCAATCCCACCGATGACGCCTTCTTCGCCGCCGCGCCCACGCTGCTTCGGGCCCGTCTGAGCGCCTTCGGCATGACGCGCCGGCCGGGTCGCCGCCCGGAGGACGATGCCGGGTTGATGCGGATCCTGGGCAGTGGCGCCCCGGTGGTCTGCATGGTGGGCAAGACCTGGGACTTTCACGTCGAGGTCGCCCTGCGTAGCACGCTTGCCGAGAACCTCGAGATGATCGCCGACAGCGTCACCTTCGCCCGCACCCGCGTCGCGGAGGTGATGTTCGACGCCGAGCATTTCTTCGATGGTTATAAGGCCAATCCCGATTTTGCCTTGCGCTGCATCGAAGCGGCACTGAACGCCGGCGCCCGCTGGGCGGTCTTGTGCGATACCAACGGCGGCAGCCTGCCGCATGAGGTGGAAGCCATCACGCGCGAAGTCGCGGCGCGTGTTCCGGGCGAACGGCTCGGCATCCACTGCCATGACGATACCGGTAACGCGGTGGCCAACAGCCTGGCTGCCGTACGGGCCGGTGTGCGCCAAGTGCAAGGTACGCTCAACGGCCTGGGTGAGCGCTGCGGCAACGCCAATCTGGTATCGCTGCTGCCGACCCTAATGCTCAAGATGGGCTATGAAACCGCGCTCAGCCGCGAGGATCTGCGCCATCTCACCCACGTTTCGCGCGTGGTGGATGAGCGACTCAACCGCGCCCACAACCGCCATGCGCCCTACGTCGGCGAGAACGCCTTCGCGCACAAGGGGGGGCTGCACGTCTCGGCGGTGGAGAAAGATGCCCGCAGCTATGAGCATGTCCAGCCCGAGGATGTGGGCAACGCCCGCAAGATTCTCGTCTCCGATCAGGCCGGCCGCTCCAACGTGCTCTCTCTGCTGAAGGAAGTGGGGATGACGATCGAGGCAAGCGACCCGCGTATCGACCGGCTGGTACGGCTGGTCAAGGAACGCGAATTCATCGGCTACACCTATGACGGTGCCGAGGCGAGTTTCGAACTTCTGGCGCGCCGTGAGCTGGAGAATCTGACGCCGCCCTTCGAACTGGTCAGCTACCGGGTGATGGACGAGCGGCGCATGACCGAGACCGGCGCGCCCTTCACCCTCGCCGAGGCGACCATGAAGGTGCGCGTGGACGGCGAGCTGCACATGACGGTGGCCGAGGGCAACGGCCCGGTGAATGCGCTCGACCGCGCCTTGCGCAAGGCGCTGCTGGTCGCCTATCCGGTATTGGTCGACATGCATCTGGTGGACTACAAGGTGCGCATTCTGGGTGCCGGTGCCGGCACTGATGCGTTGATCCGCGTCATGATCGAAAGCACCGACGGTTCCGGACGGCGCTGGACCACGGTCGGCGTCTCGAGCAATGTAATCGAGGCCTCCTGGCAGGCGCTTTCCGACGCGGTGGCCTACAAGCTCTACGCCGCTTGATCTGCCGGACGCGCCCTTCGCTCCAGACCTCGCCGGTCGCGGCCGATAGGCAAGGCAGGCCAAGATGGCGGAGGGATGGGCGACATGCCGGATGTGCGCGACCTGGGGTTGATCCTCGACAGCGGTGTGCCGCTGGTGGTGATCGAAACCCACGAGGAGCAGCGTGTCTTGGAGCTGGTGACGCGATTGGCCATCGCGCGCGATTGGACGATGTTCAGCTGGAGCGCCACGGCCGGCCTGCGGCGCGAGCCGGCCGATCCGGAAACGCCCCCGATCGTAGGGACGCGCAAGCCGGAGGGTGTATTGACACACATCCGCGAAGCGGCTGCAGCGGGTCTGTATGTCCTGTTTGATTTTCATCCTTACCTGGCCGATGCCCCGCTCATGGTGCGGCTGCTGCGCGACATCGCCCAGCAGCGCTTGCCGCGCCCTCTGCATCTGCTGCTGGTCGGGCCACGCTGCGAGTTGCCTGAGGAACTGCACCGGCTTTCTGCGCGCTTCGTGATGCGTCTGCCGGACGCCGCCGCGCTGGAGCGGCTGGTGCGCGAGGAAGCACAATCCTGGAGCGCCGCCCATCGCGGGGCGCGGGTGCGCAGTGGCCGACGCCAATTGCAACGGATCATCCAGAACCTGCGCGGCGTACCCGAACAGGATGCCCGGCGGCTGGTGCGTAGCGCGATCTGGGATGACGGTGCGCTCACCGAGGCCGACCTGCCGCGCCTCAACAAGGCGCGATTCGAATTGCTCGATTTGTCCGGCGCGGTGCACTTTGAACTCGAAACGGCGCGTCCCGATGATGTGGGTGGTCTGCGGCGCTTCAAGGCCTGGCTGGCCGAGCGGCAGGCCGCTTTTCTCGGCCGCGGCTTTTCCGCCGGTCTGCCACCGCCGCGCGGGGTGCTGCTGCTGGGCGTGCAGGGCAGCGGCAAGAGCCTGGCGGCGCGCGCGGTCGCTGGGGCCTGGGGCGTTCCCCTGCTGCGGCTCGACATGGGCACGCTCTACAACAAGTATTACGGCGAGTCCGAACGCAATCTGCGCAGCGCCCTTGACCTGGCCGAACACATGGCGCCCTGCGTGCTGTGGATCGACGAGATCGAAAAGGCGCTGGCGAGCGGCGGGGACGATGGCGGCACCTCGCGGCGCATGCTCGGCACCCTGCTTACCTGGCTCGCCGAACGGTCGGCCGCGGTGTTCGTCGCCGCCACCGCCAACGCGATCGAGCAGCTTCCCCCTGAACTGATGCGCAAGGGGCGGTTGGACGAGATCTTTTTCGTCGATCTGCCCGATGCCGCGGTGCGGGCGGACATCTTCGCAATCCAGCTGCGCAAGCGTGCACTTGACCCGGCGGGCTTCGACTGTGCTGAACTGGCTCGGGTCAGCGAGGGTTTCTCCGGCGCCGAGATCGAGCAGGCCGTGGTCTCGGCCTGTTACGGCGCGGCTGCCGCGGAGCGCTCGGCGCGCCAGGACGACATGGCGCGAGCCATTGCCGGAACGCGGCCGCTCGCCCAGGTCATGGCCGAGTCGGTGCAGGCGCTTCGTGATTGGGCGCAGGGGCGCACGGTCCCGGCGGATTGAGCCCTTGGCCGGGCCCGAGGCCGGTCAGTCCGAGGCTATGGATGTGGACCTACGCCGCGTCCCGCAGCCTTGATCGGTTCGACGTCATCGCAGCAGCGTGGCACCGGCGATCAGGACCAGCGCTTCGCTCGTCTCCACCAAGGCACCGGCGGGATCACCGGTAAAGCCACCCAATCGACGCAGGTTCCAGCGCCGCCAAAGCCCGAAGCAGGCGCCGGCGAGCAGCAGGCTCAGCGCGCCGGCGGTGCCGCCCAGGGCAAGGATCGCCAGCAGCGAGAGGCCAAGTGCGGCCTGGCAGGTGCTGCGCGAATGCTGGTGTGCAAGCGCGTCTCCCAGGCCACCCGCACGCACATAGGGCGTGGTCAGAAAGGCGGCGACCACCAGAGCGCGGCCGATGATGGGTGCGATCAGTAGCGCGCTTGCGGCACGGCCGGCTTCCAGCAGGCTGGCCAGGGCGGCGTACTTGGTGAGCAGCAGCAGAACGACGGCGACCACACCCGCCGGTCCCGAGCGCGGATCCTTCATGATGGCAAGGTGACGGGACCGATCGCCCCCCGCAGCCGCCGCATCGGCGGTATCGGCCAATCCATCCAGATGCAGTCCCCCACTCAACCAGACCCAGAGCGTCACCACCAGGGCCGCACCGACGCCCGGCGCGGCGGGAAAGCCGAGCGCAAGCAGGCCTGCGGCCGCTGCGAGCAAGGCGCCGATCAGCGCGCCGGCGAGCGGATACCAGGCGAGTGAGCGTCCCACGGCCGCGGATCCGTGGTCTGTGGCGCGGACCGGCAGACGCGTGAGGAAACCGAGGGCCAGGCGCAAGTCATTCATTGACGAGGGCGCCGTGGGCCAGTAGGCGCGGCGCCCCATCGCCCAGGATCACGGTCGATCGACAGGCATAGGGCACCTCGATTCGCAGCAAGTGCTCGAGCGGCATGCCCAGCAACTGGGTCAGCAGGACCCGGATCACGCCGCCGTGAACGACCCAAAGCCACGGGCCCGTGCGCATGCGTTCTTGCCAGTCCACAAAGGCCGCGTTGATGCGTTCGGCAAACGCTTCCATCGTTTCCCCTTGCGGCGGCGGATGTCGCACCGGGTCGCTCCAGAACGCGGTCAGCTGCGCGTGATCCTCAGCCAGGATGACCTCGGCAGTCCGCCCTTCCCAGCGGCCGAAATCCAGTTCCTGGAGGCGGGGTTCGAGGTAGACGGGAATGTCGCGCTCCTCGCCCAGGGTCTGCGCAAACGCCGCGCAGCGCTGCAGCGGCGAGGTGACGATGCCGCACCAGCGGGTGGGCTGGGCCGTTGCCGCCTGCAGCTGGGTCCAGCCGGCCGGGCTCAACGGATCGTCGCGGCGTCCCCGATACAGCGCCCCGCCTTGGGGTTCACCATGGCGCAGCAGCGTCAGGTGTACACCGCGGGTATGATCGTCCGTGAGCATCTTGATCCTCCGATGGCATGCGGTGGGCGGCGATGCGATCTCAACGCCAAAAGCGTGAACCGCAGACGTCCTTTTCCGGTCTCATCTGCGATCGGGGACATCCGCCACACCGATGCGCCCCAATCTCGCTGTTCCGGTTCACGCCGTTTATCCCGCTGATCTGCTGGGCCGGTCTGCTGGCGGGCATGGATTCGTGAGTGTCCTCAATATCTTCATCCAGGTGCGAAAACGATGAACAAATCCAAGTCGATCGATATCAAGGAAGGACTTCCGTTTCCCTGTGGCGCGACCTGGGATGGCAAGGGTACCAATTTCGCGCTGTTTTCGGCGCATGCCACCAAGGTGGAACTCTGTCTGTTCGATGCGAAGGGCAAGCAGGAACTCACCCGCGTTGAGCTGCCCGAGCATACCGACCAGATCTGGCACGGTTATCTGCCCGGCATCGGACCGGGCACGGTTTACGGCTATCGTGTCCATGGCCCCTACGATCCCGATGCGGGTCATCGCTTCAATCCCCACAAGCTGCTGCTGGATCCTTATGCCTGTGGGCATACCGGCGCCCTGATCTGGAATCCTGCGCTTTTCGGTTACCGGATGGAGACCGGAGACGATCTGACGTTCGATGAGCGCGACAGTGCGCCGTTCATGCCCAAGTGCGTCGTCGTCGACCCCGATTTCGATTGGAATGGCCAACCGGGCCGGACCTTCCGGTCGCAGTATGGCAAACCTTTGGTGCCGGCTGACCAGACGGTGATCTACGAGCTGCATGTGCGGGGCTATACCCGGCGTCACCCCGCCGTTCCCGAGCATCTGCGGGGAACTTATGGCGGCCTGGTCGTTCCTGAGGTGCTTGATTACATCAAAACGCTGGGCGTGACATCTGTCGAACTGCTGCCCATTCACACCTTCATCAACGACAACCATCTGCTCGAAAAGGGCCTGACCAATTACTGGGGCTACAACTCCATTGGCTTTTTTGCGCCCGATACCCGTTATGCCTACGAGCCCGAGCAGACCCTTAGGGAATTCAAGGAGATGGTTGCGCGGTTCCATGAAGCCGGTCTGGAGGTGATTCTGGATGTGGTCTACAACCATACGGCCGAAGGCAACGAAAAGGGGCCGACCCTATCCTTCAAGGGCATCGACAATGCCAGTTACTACCGCCTGCTGCCCGATCAGCCTCGCTATTACATCAACGATACGGGGACCGGCAACACGCTCAACGTAAGCCACGCCCGCGTCATGCAGATGGTGATGGATTCCCTGCGCTACTGGGTGGAGCAGACCCATGTCGACGGCTTCCGTTTCGACCTCGGCACCATCCTCGCGCGCGAGCCGAACGGCTTCGACAATCAAAGCGGCTTTCTCAAGGCCTGCAGCCAGGATCCGACCTTGCGCGCCGTGAAGCTGATCGCCGAGCCCTGGGACTGTGGACCGGGGGGGTATCAGGTCGGTGCGTTCCCGCCCGGCTGGGGCGAGTGGAATGACCAGTTTCGCGATACGGTGCGAGATTACTGGCGCGGTGAGGCTTCCGCTGCCGCGTTGGCGCCCCGTCTTTGTGCCTCGGGCGATATGTTCAATTATCAGGGGCGTCGTCCTTGGGCCTCGGTGAATTTCATCACGGCGCATGATGGTTTTACCCTGAATGATCTGGTGACCTACAACGACAAGCACAACGAGGCCAATGGCGAAAACAACCAGGATGGGGCGTCGGACAACCGGTCCTGGAACTGTGGGATCGAGGGGCCCACCGACGATGAGGCGGTCAACGCGTTGCGCGAGCGGCAGATGCGCAACATGCTGGCCACGCTCCTGTTGTCGCAGGGAACACCGATGCTGCTCGCCGGCGATGAATTTGGCCGGACCCAGCATGGGAACAACAATGCCTATTGCCAGGACAATGAGATCACCTGGCTGGATTGGGCGCTGGACGGCAAGGGTGAGTCGTTGCTCGAATTCGTCAAGATGCTCACCCGCTTGCGCCACCGCTATCACATCCTGCGGCGCAGCCGCTTTCTGACCGGCGCCTACAGTGAAGAACTGGGGATCAAGGACGTCACCTGGATCAATGCCGCCGGCGGCGAAATGCAGGTCGAGCATTGGGATGATGGTGCCATGAAATGCTTCGGCGCAGTGCTCGACGGCCGTGCGCAGGTAACGGGGATACGCCAGCGGGGTCACGATGCGACCTTGCTGATGGTGTTCAACGCACACTATGAGCCGGTCGTTTTCCACTTGCCGGAAGTGGCTGGGGGGATCGCCTGGCAGCGGATGATCGATACCCATCTCCCGCCGTGTGAGCAGATACGCGCGGACTTTGTCTTTGGAAAATCCTATCAGGTCACGGCGCGTTCCTTTCTGTTGTTCGAGCTCATGGGGCATGATAGTTATGCGACCGCACGTTCTGCGCAGGGTCATGCCGCACTTGATTTGAGTCGGCGCAAGTCCGGCGCAAGTTTCAAGCCCGGATGAGCCCGCGACACGGTGAGTGATCACCGGGTCCATCGGCCCGTGCCGATAGCCGCGTAAGCCGAGCACGGCATCCGGATGTCGAGTGTGTCCCCGATCGCATGCGGTCGGTAGACGGCACTTTTCGAGCGATGCGGGCGGTGTTAGGCTGCCCCGCCAGCCCGTGCGCTTTCCGGTTTACCCATGTCCCGCCTGAATCCCGAACAGCACGATGCCGTGCATCATCTGGATAGCCCTCTGCTGGTGCTGGCCGGTGCCGGCAGCGGCAAGACCGGGGTGATCACCCGCAAGATCGCGTATCTACTGGCGCAGCCCGTGCGCTCGAAGCGCGAGGTGATGGCGGTCACCTTTACCAACAAGGCGGCGCGGGAGATGCGTGATCGGGTCAACGCCCTGCTGCGGACCCGGCCGGCGTGCCCGCCTTGGATCAGCACCTTCCACAGTCTGGGTCTGCGTCTGTTGCAGCAGGAAACGCGGGCGGCCGGGCTCAAGGCCGGATTTTCCATCTTCGATACCGGGGATGTGCGCACCCTGCTGCGCGAGTTGACCCGACAGGACAATGATGTCGGCGATGCCGAACTGCAACGCCTGCAGCAGCGTGTCTCGGCACTCAAGAGCGAACTGGTCTCGCCGGCGGCGGCCCTGTCGACCGCCGAGGACGAGGAAGCCCTGCGGGCGGCGCGTCTCTATGGCGATTACGAGCGACACTTGCGCGCCTACAACGCAGTCGATTTCGACGATCTCATTGCATTGCCGGTGCGCCTGCTCGGCGAAGACCCCGGTCTGCGCGAGCGCTGGCAGAATCGGGTGTATCACCTGCTGGTGGACGAGTATCAGGACACCAACGCGGCTCAGTACCAGATGCTGCAGTGGCTGGTTGGGCCGATGGCGCGTTTCACCGTGGTGGGCGATGACGACCAGTCGATTTATGCCTGGCGCGGCGCGCGGCCGGAGAACCTCCACCGCCTGCAACAGGATTTTCCGCAGCTCAGGGTGATCAAGCTGGAGCAGAACTACCGTTCGACCGGCTATATCCTCAAGGCGGCGAATACGCTCATTGCCCAGAACGACCATCTGTTCGAGAAGCGTTTGTGGAGTCGGCTCGGCGACGGTGAGCGGTTGCGCGTGCTCGCCTGCGAGGATGCCGATGACGAGGTGCGGCGGGTGGTCGGCGAATTGCTCCAGCACCATTTGCGCCACCGCACCCGCTATGCCGATTACGCGATTCTCTACCGCAGCAATCACCAGGCCCGGCCGTTCGAGCGCGCTTTGCGTGAACATCAGCTGCCCTATCGGATTACCGGGGGCACCTCGTTCTTCGAAGCGGCTGAGGTGCGCGATCTGCTGGCCTATCTGCGCCTGCTGCAGAATCCCGATGATGACGCGGCCTTCCTGCGCATCGTCAACGTTCCGCGGCGCGAGATCGGCGCCGGCACGCTGGAGAAGCTCGCCGGCTATGCACATGGTCGCGGGGTCAGCCTGCTGACGGCCGCCAGCGAGATGGGGCTGCTGCAGCACCTGCCGGAGCGGGCAGCCGAGCGTCTGCGCACCTTTGCCGAGTGGATGGCACGGATGCAGCGCATCGCGCATGAGGAAGATGCGCCGACCTGTCTCAAGCGCTTGCTGGACGGCATCGATTACCTGAACTGGCTCGCGGAAAGTGACAAGAACACGCGCGTGGTGGAAAAGCGCCAGAAGAACGTGCGCGAGTTGGTGGACTGGTTCACGCGCCTGCAGACGCGCTGGGAAGACGAGGCGACGCTGGAGAAGCTGCTCGCGCACATCAGTCTGGTCGGCATGCTCGACCGGCAGGAGGAAGCTGATGCGGACGAAGTGCAGCTGCTGACGCTGCACAGCGCCAAGGGGCTGGAATTCGATCATGTGTATCTGGTGGGGATGGAGGAGGAGCTGCTGCCCCATCGCAATAGTCTGGACGCCGGCACGCTCGAGGAAGAGCGGCGGTTGGCCTATGTCGGCATCACCCGCGCCCGCCGGACATTGACGCTGACTTATGCCGCAAGGCGGCGGACCGGTGGCGAGGAGGCCGAGCGGGAGCCCAGCCGGTTTCTGTCTGAGCTTCCCGCCGAGGTGCTCGATTGGGAGCGCCCCGGTCAGGCCGACGACCCTGCGGCGCGTCAGGCCCGCGGCCGCGCCCATCTGGACGCCTTGCGGGAAATGCTGGCGCGGGAGGATTGATGCTTGTCGCGCGCGTTCAGCGCGCCTGCGGCGCCGGGGCGTCACCCGAGTTCTTGCGGTTTTCGGTCTTGCCCTCCGGTCCGGCCCGATACGGGGCGTAACTCAACAGGACATCACCCTGCCGGGGCTGCAGCGGGCGCTGGACGGATTGCAAAGTGACATGGTGATCTGGGCTGACCAGGAGAAGGGGAATGCTTTCGGGGGGGGCCACGGCGCGGTAATCGTCGTAGGTGAAGCTGTCCGTGAATCGCGTTTTCTGGAAGCACCACCCTTCATAATGGCGACGCCACAATTCCTCGAACGTGGCATCGGGATGAAAGGCCACTCGGCCCCGAACGCCGGCGGCCAGACCCTTGCGATCGTTGTCCTCCGGCTCTCCCATGGACAGCTGCAGGACCCGGTCGGCGCCGAATTCCGAGGTGAAGGCACTGCAGACCAAGGCGTTGTAGGCATCGTTGCTGGTTGCAGCGATCAGATGACCCAGGTCCTGAAATTGCAGCGATTCCTCGGCACGCTCGGAAAGAATCTCACCAAAATAGACGGGCAGGCCCGCCAGTCGGGCAGGGCGCAGGCGGTGCCAGGAATTGTCGACGATGAGCGTTCGGATGCCGAGGTCGCGGATGCGACCCGCCAAGTCGATGCTCCAGGGCGAGCCGCCGACGATCAGCACGCCATTGCGCGGACCGGCTGCCGCAAGTTTCAAGCGCTTGGCCAGTCGGCCCAAGCTCAGCCCGTGGATTACGACGGTCACGAAGATCACCGCGAAGATCAGCGGCACCAGCAAGGCGGCATCCGCATAGCCTGCGGCAACCATTTCGGGCGCGAAAATTCCGGCGACTGCGGCGGCGACGATGCCGCGGGGGCCGATCCAGCCCACCAGCAGGCGGTCGCGCCAGTCCATGCCGGAGCGGATGGTGGCCAGCAGGATCGCCAGCGGCCGGACGACGAAGACGACGGCCAGCACGAAAGCCAGGGCGCGCCAATCGAGCTGCATGAGGGTGTTGGGCTTGAGATTGGCGGTCAGCAGAATGAAGACGGTCGAGACCAGCAGAATGGTCACGTATTCCTTATGGCGCCGCAGTCCTTCGATGCTCGGCAATCGCATGTTGGCGATCACGATGCCCAGGAGGGTGACGGTCAGCAGTCCGGCTTCGGCCTGAACCCGGTTGGACAGGGCAAACATGGCGAACATGGCCGCGAGCAGGATGGGCGATTTGAGAAACTCCGGAATGATCGCCGCGCGATAGGCACGGGCCAGGAGGTAACCGCCGCCGCCGCCGAGGAGCACGGCGATGCCCACCGCCTGACCCAAGCTCAGCAGCACACCGGGCACAGAGCCATCCTCGCCGGAAAAGACGAAGTACTGGAACACCAAAACGGCCAGCAGGGCACCGATGGGGTCGTTGATGATCGCTTCCCACTTGAGATAGGAGGCGGTGCGGCGATTCAGCATGGCTTGGCGCAGCAGCGGCATGATCACGGTGGGTCCGGTCACCACCAGAATCGCCCCGATGACCATCGAGACCGCCCAGGACAGGCCACCGACATAATGGGCGGCAAGGGCGGCGAAGAAGAAATTCAGCAACGCTCCCAGCGTCACCAGTCGCCGGACGCCAGCTGCGGCCTCCTTGAATTCATGCGCCCGCAGGTTCAGGCCGCCCTCGAAGAGGATGACGGCGACACCGAGGCTGATGATGGTCCGCAGCCCTGCTTCGCCGAAGTCCGTGGCGGGGTGGATCAGCCCAAGAACGGGTCCGACCAGCAGTCCGGTCAGGGCCAGCAGAATGATGGCGGGAAACTGGAAGCGCCAGGCGAGCCATTGGGCCAGCATCCCCAAGGCGATGACCAGGGCAATCAGTTCGTTCAGTCCATGTGCCATGTCGGTCGAGTCTCTCGGCGTCGCGGTTTGCTGCGGGTGATCGGAGGGGCCGCCGAGTGGCTGCCGTCGCCGTTAGCCAGCGAATTCGGTATCCCAGTAGGCCTGTTCGGCTTCGGTGCTCGGCACATAATCTTCGGGAAGCGGAAAGGCGTCCAGATCGCTGGCGATGGCCGTTTCCAGGAAGCTGTTGACCCAGCGGAAGACGTTGTGGCGGCTGACTGAGCGTCGCAGGCGGCGCATTCGGTCGCGACGTTCTTCGAGGGGCATGAAGCAGGCCTGGTAGATCGCGCTGGACATTCCTTCGATGTCGTAGGGGTTGATCAGCAGCGCACCATGTTGGAGTTGTGCTGCGGAGCCGGCGAATTCCGAGAGGATCAGAACCCCGTCATCGTCGACCGAACAGGCACAGAACTCCTTGGCAACCAGATTCATGCCGTCCTTCAAAGGGGTCACGAGCGCGATGCGTGCTGCCCGGTAATAGGCGATCAGGTCCAGGCGGTCGACGGAGCGATAGACGTAATGGATCGGCACCCAGCCGCCGGGGCGAGTGAACTCGCCATTGATCTCGCCGACCAGGTGTTCGATTTCGAAGCGAAGATCGCGGTACTCGGGAATGTCGTCTCGGCTCGGCACCACGACCTGGATCAGCGTGACGTGCTCTTGCAACTCAGGGTATTGGCGCAGCGCATTGCGAAAGGCTTCCAGGCGCAGGGGAATTCCCTTGGTGTAGTCCAGCCGGTCCACGCCGAGCAGGAGTTCGCGACCCGGCAGTTCGGCGCGGAGCGCGTCGGCCGCCGCAACCACACCGGGGGTGCGCGATTGGCGCTGGAATGCTTCGGCGTCGATACCGATCGGGAAGCTACCCAAGCGCACACGCCGTCCGTCGGGCAGATGGACTTGATTGTTGCGCTGTGCCACACGAACGTCCGGCAGTAGCGTGCGGATGCATTGAACGAAATTGCGTTGGTCCCGCAGGGTCTGGAAACCGATCAGGTCGAACTCCAGCAGCGCCCGAAGCAGCGTGAATCGCCAAGGCAGCTTGAGGTAGATGTCCAGCGGCGGGAAAGGGATATGCAGGAAAAAGGCGAGTGGGGCAGTGCAGCCCTCTCGCCGCAGATCGGCGGCGAGCAGCAACAGTTGGTAATCATGAACCCAAATGAAGTCATCCGGCTGGGCCTGGGCCATCACGGCCCGCGCGTATTTGTGGTTGACGGCCGTGTAGCAGCGCCAATAGGCGGGATCGAAATGGCACTGGGACTGCAGGTCGTGGAACAACGGCCAGAGCACTTCATTGGAGAAGCCGTAGTAAAAGCCGGCCTGTTCCTCGGCGCTCAGAGTCACGGGGGCCAAGCGATAGCCTGCTTTGTCGGCGGTGGCGGCCACCGCGGCATCGACATCTGGCCCGTGATCGGTGATGCCCGGCCAGCCGACCCAGACGCCGCCCCGGTCGCGCAATACCGGTAGCAGGGCGGTGACCAGCCCGCCACTGCCCGGTCGGCTGTCCAGCGAACCATCGGGGTTCCGGTGCAGCACCAGGGGCAGGCGGTTGGAGACCACGATCAGGCGGCGTTGTTGCTTGGCGGATGTCGTTGTCACAGTGTGCTCCAGGGGAATCAGCGGCATCGACGATGCAAATCGAGCCAGGACAGGTGTCGTCCTTTTCATCATGCCTCGACACGGCGGGTTTGCCGAGCGCACCCGGGGTCTGCCGCATTCGCAAGCGCCAAATGGGCCCGTAATCGGCTCACGATCGTCGCGTGTTTCGAACGCGCAGCCATTGTTCCAGGAACTGCAACATTTCCTCCGGTGGGCGCAGCCAGTGTCGCGCCGCGGTCGGACGCCAGGGGTCGCGAACCAGAATGCCCAGTCCCCGATCGGCGAGCGCCTCGAAGGCGTCTTCGTCGGTGTGGTCGTCCCCCAGATAGGCCAGGGTATGTCCGGCCGGAAAGGATGCATCCTGCTCGGCCAGAATCTGCCGGATCACCTGGCCTTTGTCCGCACCCGCGGCGCGCAACTCGATTCCACCATTGAACTCATGCCAGAGCAGCCCGGCCGACGCATCGATTCCGGCAAAGCGATCCTGGAGTTCTTCGCGCAGGCGCGCACAGCGCGCCTCGGGCAGACCGCGCCAGTGAAACGCGAGCGACGAGGGCTTTCGTTCCAGGCGTCCGCCCAGGGCTTGGATGGCCGGCTGCCACGATTCGACGGTCGTCAGGGCCTGCCGGGTCTGCGGAGGAATCGGCAAGGCTTGACAGGTCCCGTCAAGACGTTGCCGCTCGCGCCCGTGACTGCCCCACATCTCGACGGGCCGATGGAGCTTGAGTAGCGGCCGAAGATGATCCAGGGCCCGGCCCGAAACGATGATGACGCGATCCGACGCGAGGCGGTTGAGATGATCGAGCAGCGTCTCGACGCCTGGATACGGATAGGCTTGGGCGGGGTCATTGTGAAACGGTGCCAGGGTGCCGTCGTAATCCAGCAGCAGGGCGGCGTTGCCGGCCGTGGCAAGCTGTTCCCAAAAGGCGTCGAGTGAGGCCGATCCGGGCCGTTGCATATGCGCGTGCTCCTTTCGTGCAGTACCCTGCGTGCCGCTGCGGTGTCGCCCTCAGCGCGGACTGGAAGGGAAACGGTGTCTTGGGCGGTTGTACTGTTTCTCCCTTGTCGAGTCGCCCTTCCCTTGCGGCGGTGGTTTAGTCAACAGACTGTCGGATGATCGCACGGTTCCCTGTCGGGTCGGGCGGGGAAGGATGATCCGGACCCCCGATCGGCGTCGGGATCAGGATACGCAACGAAAGATGACATTGACGAGTGCTTCGGCTTCGGCATCCAGATCATAGGCATCGGGTTTGCGCAGATAATCGAAATAGATGCCCAGCATGGCGGTATGGATCGTCATCGCCGCTAGCCGTGGACAGACATCGACGAGCGTGCCGCGTTCCCGTTCCCGCTCGAACAGCGTTTTCATACTGGTCATCCAGCGGTGCTGAATGGCGATCAGGCGCCGATTGCTGTCCTGCAGACCGTCGACGAATTCGCAGTGATGGAACAGGATGGTATAGACCCGCTGGCGTCGCGGATTGGCCGCCAAACTCAGTAGCGATTGCACGCAAAACTCGCGAAGCGCGCTGATCGCGCAGCCATCTTCCAACGCCATGACCTGATCGAACAGATCCTGCATCGGCAGATGGACCCGGCAGTGCATGGCATCGAACAGATCCGCCTTGTTGCGGAAATGCCAGTACACCGCACCGCGCGTCACGCCGGCTGCCTTGGCAATTTCTTCCAGGCTGGCCCGGGCCACGCCGCGCCGCAGAAACACCGTCTCTGCGGCGTCGAGGATCTGTTCGCGGGTCTGTTCCGCTTCAGCCTTGGTGCGGCGCGCCATTCATCAAATCTCCATTAACGCCAATGATTATTTTTTGTAGTATAGTCTCAGAATTCAAACAAACGTGAATGTATGTATTTCAGGTAAGGCAAGCCCGGATCGATCGTTGGGGAACCGGACCCTGACGCCGGGTGACACGGCCTTCCCTTACACCCATCAGCGGAGAAAACGCCCCATGATGCGCGCCCTTTCCCTCGTTCTCGCGCGAAGTGCCAGTGCCTTGCTGCTGGCGAGCCTGTTGGTGGCCTGCGGCAGTCACGACGACGGCCAGCAGGCTCAGGGAGCCGCGCCCCCGGCGCCCGAGGTCGGCGTTCTGGCGGTGACGCTGCGCGATGTTCCGATCGAAAACGAATACGCCGGCCGTACGGCTGGATTCCGTGAGGTTGAAGTGCGCGCGCGCATCACCGGTATTGTGCAGAAGCGGACTTATGTCGAAGGTCAGCGGGTCAAGGCGGGGGACGTGTTGTTCCGCATCGATCCGGCGCCTTTCGAGGTGGCTTTGGCCCGCGCCCAGGCGCGGCTGCAGGATGCCGAGGCCCAGTTGCGTCAGGCCGAGCGGGATTGGGCGCGGGTCTCCGCCCTCTATGCCGAAAACGCCATCAGCGCGCGCGAGCGGGATACGTCGCAGTCTAATCTGGATTTGGCGCGAGCCAACCTGGCGGCTGCCCGGACCGATGTCGAGGCCGCACGGATCGATCTCGGCTACACACGTGTGGACGCGCCGGTCAGCGGCGTAACCAGTCTGGAAGTGCGCTCGGAGGGGAGTCTGGTCGGACCCGGTGCGGCGGACAGTCTACTGACGCGCATCACCCAGCTCGATCCCTTGTATGTGAATTTCTCCTATCCCGATGCCGACGCGCTGCGTCAGCGTGCACTGCTGGCCAGTGGCAAGCTGACGCTGGCCGGCGAAGAGCGGCTGGCCGCCGAATTGCGGTTCGGCGACGGCTCGACCTATGGGCATGATGGGTACATCAGCTTTACCGACAGTACCATCGATCCGGCGACAGGGACCGTGCGGGCCCGCGCCGTTTTCCCGAATCCGGAAGCCAGCCTGTTGCCCGGCCAGTTCGTGCGCATCGTGCCCAAGGGACTGGTGCGCAAAGGTGTGATCGTGGTACCTCAGGCGGCAGTCATGCAAGGACCGCAGGGCACCTTCGTCTATCTGGTTGGCGAGGATGAGAAAGCCAAGGTTCAGCCCGTCACGACGGGCCCGACCGTCGGGCCGGAATGGCTGATCGAGGAAGGCCTCGAGCCAGGCGATCGAGTCATCGTTGAAGGGGTGATTAAGGTGCGACCTGGTGCGCCGGTCAAGGCGGCCGCGCCACGCAGTGCGCCCGGCGAAGTGCCGCAGACCGAGGCCAGCGAATCACCATCGCCGAAGGGTTCGGCGGCGCGCTTGCAGACCGGCGGGGTGCCGGCATGATCTCCGCATTTTTCATTCGACGCCCGGTTTTCGCGTCCGTCCTGTCGATCGTCATCGTTTTGGCGGGACTGGTGTCGATGCGGGCTCTACCGGTTGCGCAGTATCCCGATATCGTGCCGCCGGAAGTGGTCGTCATTACCAATTATCCGGGCGCCAGCGCAGAGGTGATCGCCGAGACGGTCGCAGCGCCGATCGAGCAGGAAATCAACGGCGTCGAGAACATGATCTACATGCGCTCGGTGGCCTCGGCCAGCGGCCAGTTGCGCATCACGGTGAGTTTTGCCATCGGCTCCGATCCGGATCAGGCCACCATCGATGTGAACAATCGCGTCAAGGCCGCCGAGGCGCGACTGCCCGAAGAGGTACGCCGGCAGGGCGTGCGGGTGCAGAAGCGCTCCAGCAGCATCCTGGCGCTGATCAACATGAGCTCCCCGAGCGGCCAGTACGATTCAGTGTTCATCAGCAACTACGCGCTGCTGAACGTCATCGACGAGGTCAAGCGCATTCCCGGTGTCGGCGATGCTTCGCTGTTCGGCCAGAAGGATTACTCGATGCGCATCTGGCTGCGTCCCGACAAGCTGGCGCAGTTCAATCTCACCGCCAGCGATGTCGCTCGGGCGATCCAGGAGCAGAACGCCCAGTTCGCGGCCGGCCAGTTCGGTCAGGAGCCGATCAGCGGTGAGAACGCCTATACCTATACCGTCAATACCCAGGGCCGGCTCGCCGACCCCGAAGCATTCGGCCGCATCATTCTGCGATCGGATGCCTCCGGGGCCACTTTGCGCCTGGCGGATATCGCTCGGGTCGAACTGGGGGCGCAGGACTACAATTTCGAGGCCAGTTACAAGAGCCAGCCCACCGTGCCGATCGGATTGTATCTGCAGCCCGGCGCCAATGCGCTGGAGACTGTCGATGCGATTCGCGCCAAGATGGCCGAGATCTCACAGCGGTTTCCCGATGGCCTGGCCTACGAGATACCCTTCGACACCACCAAGTTCGTGCGCGTATCGATCGAGGAGGTGATCCACACCTTCATCGAAGCCATCGTGCTGGTGGTGCTGGTGGTGTTTCTGTTCCTTCAGAATCCGCGCGCGACGCTGATTCCGTTGCTGGCCGTTCCGGTTTCCATCATCGGAACCTTCGCGGGCATGCTGTTGCTCGGTTTTTCCATCAACCTGCTGACCCTGTTCGGTCTGGTGCTCGCCATCGGCATCGTGGTCGACGACGCGATCATCGTGATCGAAAACGTCGAACGTCTCATGAGTCAGGAAGGGCTGTCGCCACGTGAGGCGTCCTTCAAGGCCATGGAAGAGGTAACCGGTCCGGTGATCGCCATCGTACTGGTGCTTTCCGCGGTGTTCATTCCGGTGGCCTTTCTGGGCGGGCTCAGTGGCCAGATGTATCAGCAGTTCGCTATCACCATCGTGGTCTCGGTGATCATTTCGGGGGTGGTGGCGCTTACGCTGACGCCGGCGCTGTGTGCCTTGCTGCTCAAGCCGGTCCATGGCGAGCCGGCCTTGCCGTTTCGTATCTTCAACCGACTTTTCGACCGATTGACGAACGGCTATGTCTCGGCGTCCGGTTTCATGATGCGTCGCGCGCTGTTGGGACTGGTGCTGTTCGCTGGGCTGATCGGCATCACGGTGATGCTGTTCAATCGCGTTCCGGGCGGACTCGTGCCGCCGGAGGATCAGGGCTACGTGCTCATGGCCTATCAGCTTCCACCGGCGGCCTCCCTGGACCGCACCAAGGCGGTGACCGATGAAGTAACGCGCCGCTTGCAGGCTCAGCCGACGGTTTCGGGCGTCAATACCTTTGCCGGGTTTGACATCCTGGCGCAGTCGCAGAAGACGAACTCGGGCGTGTCGTTCGTAATGTTGACGGATTGGTCCGAGCGGACGACGCTCGAGGCCGACGCCAGGCGGCTCGTTGGACCGTTCTCCGGTCTGGCACACGATCTTCGGGATGGGGTGGCCTTTGGCTTCAATCCGCCGCCAATCACCGGGATCAGCACCACGGGCGGCTTCGAGGCCTATCTGCAGGACCGCGCCGGTGCCGGCAGCGATGCCTTGATGCAAACCGCCAATCGGCTGCTGGAAGCGGCACGCAAGCGTCCCGAGCTGGCCGGATTGCGGACCACCTTCTCCACCGCGACACCGCAGTACTACGCCGAGCTGGATCGGGAGAAGGCGCGGGCGCTGAACGTGCCGATCAATGAAGTGTTTACCATCATGCAGAGCTCCTTCGGCAGTCTGTACGTGAATGACTTCACGCTGTTCGGGCGGAGTTATCGCGTCAACCTGCAGTCGGAGTCCGAATTTCGCCGTTCTCCAGAGGATCTGCGCCACGTTTTCGTGCGCTCCAATGACGGCAATCTGGTGCCGCTCGACGCCCTGCTCAACGTGAAACGCACCATGGGGCCGGATCTGGTCGAGCGCTTCAACGTCTTTCCCGCTGCCAAGATTCTGGGCGAACCGGCACCGGGGTACAGTTCTGCGCAGGCCATTGCGGCCATGCAGGCGGTGAGTCAGGAGGTGCTGGACAACAATTACTCCTTGGGCTGGATCGGCTCGGCCTATCAGGAGCTCGCCACGGCCGGCACCGGCACCATGGCCTTCATCTTTGGCATCGTGATGGTGTTCCTAATCCTGGCGGCGCAATACGAACGCTGGAGTCTGCCCTTTGCGGTGGTTACGGCCGTCCCGTTCGCCGTGTTCGGCGCGATCGCGGCAACCTGGCTGCGCGGTTTGGAGAACGACCTGTATTTCCAGATCGGGTTGCTGACGCTGATCGGCCTGTCGGCCAAGAATGCCATCCTCATTGTGGAATTTGCCATGATCCATCGCCGCGACGGCGCTTCCATACTGGACGCCGCCCTGCAAGGCGCTCGGCTGCGTTTCCGGCCGATTGTGATGACCTCGCTGGCTTTCATGCTCGGGGTATTGCCGCTCGCCATCAGTACGGGCGCGGGCTCGGCCAGCCGCCACGCCATCGGCACCGGGGTGATCGGGGGCATGATCGCGGCGACATTCCTCGCCACGATCTTCGTGCCCATGTTCTTTGTTCTGATCGGGCGGATGACCGAGCGTAAGGGCGACGCGCAGATGTCGACCGAGGAGAAGACCATCCATGGTTAAGCATGTCCTGTCATTCCTTCTGGTGCTGACTGTGTCGGGTTGCGTGCTGGGCCCAGACCACGTCCGCCCCGACACCGACCTGCCCAGCGGGTGGGCGGCGGTTGCGGCGCAGGATGCTCCGGAGGCGCCGATCGACCCGCACTGGTGGCGTCGCTTTGATGACCCGGTCCTGACGGCCCTGATCGAAGAGGCGCTGCAACACAACGCGGATCTGTCACTTGCGGCGGCACGGATTGCCGAGGCGCGTGCGGTACTGAATCTGCGCGATGCCGAACGCTATCCTCTTCTCGGCGCCCAAGCCAGCGGAGCTCGCCAGCAGGGCAGTGAGGAAACCGCGCTGCCCAGCAGCGGCGCGATTTACAACGATTTCAGCCTGGGTGCCGTCCTGCGTTACGAAGTGGATCTGTGGGGGCGGCTGGCCCGCAGCAGCGAGGCGGCGCGCGCGCAGCTGCTTGCGGGGGTGGCGACGCAGGATGCGGTGCGCCTGGCTGTGGCGGCTGATGTGGCGGCGGGATATTTCAACCTGCGCGCCCTGGATCTGCAGATGAACATTGCCGAGCGCACGGTCCAGACGCGACAGGACAGCTATCGGTTTCAGGAGTCGCGCTATCGCAACGGAGCCATTTCCCAACTGGCGTTTCGGCAGGCTGAATCGGAGTTGGCCGCGGCCCAGGCCGAACTCCCCGCACTGCGGCAACAGCACACGCTGCAGCGCAACGCCCTGAGTATTCTGTTGGGCCGGACCCCGCGGGAGATCGTGGAGACCTCAATTTCGGGCGGACGTGCCATCGAGGCGTTCGCGGTACTTCCCGAAGTGCCAATGGGCTTGCCGTCGAGTCTGCTGATGCGCCGGCCGGATATCCGCGCCGCAGAGGAACAACTGCGTGCCGCCAATGCCCAGATCGGCGTTGCTCGCGCGGCATATTTCCCTTCGCTGTCGCTGACCGGGCTGTTCGGGGTCCAGAGTGATGCATTGAGCGACTTGTTCAGCGCTCCGGCCAAGACCTGGCAGTTCGGCGGTGATCTGGCCGCACCGATCCTGGATTTCGGGCGCACTCGGGCCAACGTGCGGGCGGCCGAAGCCCGCCGCGAGCAAGCGCTGGTGAACTATCAACAAACCGTGCGAACCGCATTCCGTGAGGTTCTCGATGCGCTGGAGAGCCGTCGCGCCGCCAGCGAACGGCTGGCCGCCCAAGACCGGCAGATCAAGGCGTTGCGGGAAACCACCCGGCTCGCCCAGCGCCGCTTCGACGAGGGCTACTCGGACTATCTTGAAGTGCTCGATGCCCAGCGGACGCTGTTCACCGTCGAACTGGCCCAGGTTAATACCCAGCAGCAGCGGCTGCGCGCTCTGGTCAACCTGTACAAGGCACTCGGTGGTGGGTGGCAATGGCCTGAAGCCGATCAGCACGGCTGAGCCGATCGGCGGGTGCGCTGGCCGCCCAAGGCGTCCAGGCGCTATGCTTGGCACTCCGGGTGCGCCGTTGCGAGCCCGGCGGAGACCGGCATGCCCCCTGAACAGTCCTTGCCTTTACCCATCCTGACCGATCGCTTCAACCGGCACGTCGATTACGTGCGACTGTCGGTGACGGATCGGTGCGACTTCCGATGCCTGTACTGCATGGGCGAGGATGTGCAGTTCTTGCCACGCGCCGAGATCCTAACGCTGGAGGAGCTGTTGACCCTGGGCCGGGCATTCGTCGCCCTGGGCGTCCGGCGGATCCGAATCACCGGTGGGGAACCTCTGGTGCGGCGCGACCTGCTGTGGCTGCTGGAGCGGTTGTCCGCCCTGCCGGGGCTCGATGAACTCACGCTGACCACCAACGGTTCCCAGCTTGCATCGATGGCCGGTGGCTTGGCCGACGCCGGGGTGCGCCGACTCAACGTCAGTCTGGATAGCCTGCAGGCGGCGCGGTTCCGGGACATCACCCGGGTGGGCGACCTCGGCCGCGTCATGGCAGGGCTGCGTGCAGCGCAGGCTGCCGGCTTCGCCCGCATCCGCCTCAATGCCGTCATCCTCAAGGGGCGCAACGAGGATGAGGTCATCGATCTGGTGAACTTCGCACGCCACGAAGGGTTCGATCTCGCCTTCATCGAAGAGATGCCGCTGGGTCAGGTCCACACCCACGACCGGGCGGCGAGCTTCTATTCCAGCGCACAGATTCGCGACGACATCAGCCGGCACCATGCGCTGACGCCGGTGATCGACCAGACAGGCGGGCCCGCGCGCTATTTCCGGATGCCCGACAGTGCTATCCGGATCGGATTCATCTCGCCGCACAGCCATAACTTCTGCGAACAGTGCAACCGGGTGCGGGTCACGGCGCAGGGGCGACTGCTGCTGTGCCTGGGTCAGGAGCACTCCGTCGACCTGCGCGCGGTGCTGCGCGAGCGTCCCGGCGACGGGGAAGCGCTTCGCGCCGCCATCGTGGCCGCCATGGCGCGCAAGCCCCGTGGTCATGACTTTGACCTGGCCCGGCGACCCCAGATCCTGCGATTCATGAGCCATACCGGCGGTTGAGCATGTGCGGCAGCGGAGCGGGGTCGTGTGTTGCGGCGACTGATATGACCGGACTGGTCCTGGCCGGCGGCCAGAGCCGTCGGTGGGGCGGCATCGACAAGTCCTGGGTCCGGCTGACAGGTCGGCCACTGGTCCAGCACGTCAGCGAACGTTTGGCTGCCCAAAGTGCGGCGGTGTGGATCAGCACCAATCGGGACCCAGCGCCGTTCTTGGCGCTGGCCGATGCGGTGCTCGCCGATGACTGGCTCGATGGGCGTGGTCCCTTGGCCGGGATTGCTACCGCGCTGCGCCGCATCCCGACGCCATGGCTGCTGGTCGCACCCGTCGATAGCCCGCTTCTGCCGCTGAATCTGGGTTCGCAGCTCGGCATCGCCGCGCTGCGGGAAGGCCGGTTGCTGGCCACCGTGGACGATGGCGAGTATCTGCAGCCGGCCTTCCTGCTGATCCATCGTGACCTGGCCGGCGCGTTGGTGCACGCTGTCGACCAGGGTGTTCGCCGGCTCGGCGCGTGGGTGCAGGCCCAGCATCCGGCGCGGGTAGATGCGCGCGCTGCCGCATGGGGTGATCAATTGCGCGGCGCTAACAACGGGGCAGAACTGGATGCACTACGAGCCCTGATTGGTGAGCTGGGAGATGATTTCGATGGCGGGAGATAGCGCGCAGGATCTGACCGTCGTGGCCGCTCGTGCACGGCTGCTGAGTTCAGTGTCACCGGTTTCCGGCGTTGAACGGCAGCCGCTGGCGCAAGGGCTGGGACGGGTACTGGCCGTACCGGTGATGGCGCCGTTTGCCCTGCCGCGCGAAAATCATTCGGCGCTGGATGGTTATGCCTTGTGCGGTGTCGACGCTGAGGCTGGCCGACGGCTGCGTATTGCCGGCCGGGCCCTGGCCGGGGCACCGTGGTCCGGAACCGTATCACCGGGTTGCTGCGCGCGCATCATGACCGGGGCCGTGCTCCCGGCCGGTGCGGATACCGTCATTGCGCAGGAAAGCGTACAGGCCGAGCCGGACTGGATCACGCTGGGCTCGTCGCTCGCCGCCGGTGCCAATGTGCGTCTTGCGGGCGAGGACCTGCCCGCAGGTGCCGAGGCTCTGGCCGCTGGCTGCCGGATCGACGCGCGGCATATTGCACTGCTGGTGGCGCTGGGCCAGACCGAGGTGTCGGTGGTTCGTCCGGTGCGGGTGGGCCTCCTCTCCACGGGGTCGGAGTTGCGCCCGCCGGGCGCAGCCCTTGCGCCCGGCGACCTGTACGACAGCAACCGGCCCATGCTCGCAGCACTCTTGCGGCAAGCCAGTGTCTCGCTGCAGGATCTGGGCGCGGTGCCGGATGATCCCGCGCAGCTCAGTGAGCGGCTGGCGGATGCCGCGGCGCTGGATCTGCTGGTGGTCAGCGGTGGGGTATCGGTTGGGGAGGCCGATTGGGTGCGTCCCGTGCTGGCCGAACACGGACAGCTCGATTTCTGGCGTGTGGCCATCAAGCCGGGTCGGCCGCTGGCCTTCGGTCGGGTCGGGGGCTGCTGGTTCATGGGGCTGCCCGGCAATCCGGTATCGGCCTATGTGACTTATCGGCTTTTCGTGGAGCCCGTCCTGCAGCGACTGTCGGGCCTGTCGGTGCGCGAGCCCGTTGTGCTGTCTGCACCGCTGTGCGCGCAGGCGCGTCACCGACCCGGGCGAACCAGTTTCCTGCGCGGCCGCTGGGAACGCTACGGCCCACAAGGCTGGGGTGTGGCGCCGCTGGCTGCCCAGGGTTCGGCGATGTTGGCGGGGCTCGCCGAGGCCGACTGCCTGATCGAGTTGGCCGCTGATCAGGCCGTCTTCGAACCGGGTACGTCGGTCAGAGTGTGGCGACTGTCGGAGGGATAGGTCTCGGTCGTTGACCGGATGGGTGTGTCGGGTTGGTTGACCCAGATCATGGCGTGGCGATCCACCAATGCAGATGATTGGGCCTGTATACCGTGATTTCTCCGGATCGACAGGAGCCTGCCATGAATGCCGTGACCAAACCCCAAACACTGCCGGCTGCGCCGCAGACGCTCATGCAGCGCTTGCTCAGCGCGGTGGGGCTGCTTCAGGACGAATCCCAACCGCCGCATATGCCGTGGATGGCTGCGGTGATCGGCGTTGGCCTGGCCGCGTTGCTGTTTGGTGTCTATCGCTGGTATCAGCAAGCGTTTTCATTCTCGGTCGGCCTGGATTACTTCGAACAGGATTTCCAGACTTACTGGATGACTCTGCTCTATGCCCAAGGCATCATCATTACCCTGATCGGTCTGGTGGGCGTGCCTTTGCTGTGGTTCACCCGGCCCGCCAATCCGGTGATGTCGCCCCAGCGTGAACTGTCGATCTACTATGCCATTCTCGCGTTCATGGCCGTTGGCAGCGTGATTCTGGTCGCGATCTTGGGCGTTTACGTGGAAGCCGATGCTGCCTGGCATCAGGTGACGGTCCGCGATACGGATTTCACTCCCACCCATATCGGACTGTTCTATTTCGCGATTCCTCTGGGTGCGGTCGGTGCGATTCTGGGTTTTATCCTGCTCCATACCCGTATGCCGTATTTCCGCAACCGGGTATCGATTCCCCTCGCCTTGGTGGTCGCTGCGCCCGTCATGATCATGCCCAACCTCGGGTTGAATGAGTGGGGTCACACCTTCTTCTACGCAGAAGAACTGTTCGCGGCACCGATTCACTGGGGCTTCGTGGTGCTGGGCTGGGGGCTGTTCGGGATCGGCGGTTTCATGGTCCAGATCCTACAGCGTATCCGCGAGCTGACCACGATCGAGGCGAAAAGCGCCACAACCTGATCATTCCATCACCCACCTTGCCGTTCGGCCCAAGCGCTGGTTCATCCGGCGCTTTTTTGTGTGAAGGCCGCATGGGCGACGCCGATAGCTGTCCGATAAGGCATGCCTGTGCGCCTTGCGTCGCCACGCCAAGAACGAGAATCGGGGGCGGTCTATCTCCGACCTAATTCAAGTGAGCTGCTTCTTCGTGTTCGCCGGCTGTTTCCCGCTGCTTGCTTAGGCGGAGATGCATCCCATCGCTGATCCGGACCTGACGCAAATCAGCGGCCAGGCGCTGACCCTGGATATCGGCAAGGACAAGAGCAAGGGGCTCCATTTTTCGATGGATTCAACCGGAGAGGCCTTTTCGGTCGGTCCTGCCACGGCCCGCTATCGCTTGCTGAGCGACGAAAATGAATTGTCCGGCGCCGGATTCGATTTCGTAGGCGGCCGGGATAAGTCGCGGAGATTCAGTTTCACCGGGACGGCGCCGTCTCCATGCCGTGATCATCGATCGCGATCCGGAACGGTTTGCAGACGGGGGCCAGCAGGTCCCCGTATCGTTTGGGGTTGAGCCAGCTGATTGCTCACGAGCGGGCATGCCCTTATAACAGGGCGTATTCGTTTCCATGATGATCGGCACGAGGATCGGCCTTGCAGGGACAGACATTCGGACACTTGGCGCTTGCGCTCGCCGTGGGCTTGCTGATCGGCCTGGAGCGCGGGTGGCAAAGCCGCACCCTACCCGAAGGGGAGCGAATCGCCGGCCTGCGCACTTTCGGCTTGCTGGGGCTGCTGGGAGGTGTGGCGAGTCTTCTGGGGCGAGAACTCGGCAGCGTCATCCCCGCAGCGGTGATTCTGGCGGTGACGCTGGTGATGGGCGGCGCCTATCTGCTGCGTTTTCGGCAGGATCATGCAGCCAGCGCGACCACCACCATCGCAGCCTTGGTCACGCTTGGCCTGGGCGGGCTGGCGGGGCTTGGGGAGCTTGCGCTGGCGGCGGCCGGTGCGGTCATCACGACGCTGCTGCTCAATCTCAAGCCGATTCTGCACGCTGGCGTCGAGAAACTGCAGGCCAGTGAGCTGCGTGCGACCCTGAACCTGCTCCTGATTTCGGTGGTCCTGTTGCCGGTGCTGCCAGACCACGGTTATGGCCCCTGGGCAGTCCTGAATCCTTATCGACTCTGGATGATGGTGGTGCTGATCGCCAGTATTTCCTTTGGCGGTTATTTCGCGATCAAGCTGCTGGGACCGGATCGGGGCATCCTGTTCACCGGGCTGTTCGGCGGACTGAGTTCCTCGACCGCCGTCACGTTGAGCCTGGCACGGGTGGCGCGCAGCGAACCGGCCTGGAGTCCAACGCTGGCGAGTGGCATTCTGGTCGCTTGCGGGACGATGTTCCCCCGGATCCTGCTGGTGGCCAGTGTGCTTCATCCTCCGCTCCTGGAGGCATTGTGGATGCCGCTGGCGGTTATGGCCGGCGTCACCTACGGGGGCGCCGCGCTGTTCTGGTGGGGCCAGCGGCAAGCCATCGACAACCCCGCACTGGTTCTCAGCAATCCGTTTCAATTGGGCATGGCGCTGCGTTTCGGGGCAGTGCTGTTGTTGATCCTTCTGGCGGCTGAATGGATCGGTGCGCAGTGGGGCGCGCGGGGGTTGTACGTGCTGGCGATTGTGTCCGGGTTGTCGGATGTGGATGCCATTACCCTGTCATTGGCCCGGATGGGCCAGGGCGGCTTGCCCGTCGGGCAGGTGGTGTGGGGAATTCTGCTCGCGGCCAGTGCCAACAATCTGGTCAAGACCGGCCTTGCATTGGGGGTCGGCGGTCGAGCGATCGGGCGGCGTGTCGCCGGTGTGCTGGGTGCCGGATTACTGCTGGGGCTGGCGGTTGGCTTTGGCGTGAACGGCGTTCCCTAAGGCACTGCAATCGCTTCTTCAGCCGCTTGTACGGTGGCCTCACCCTCGCCGCGGGGGTCAGATGCGGCGATCAGCGCCCCGCTGCGACGATCCCAGGTGATGGCCTGCATGTCGCCATAGCGCCGCGACACGGTTTCGAGTCGATGTCCCATGTCTTCGAGGCGCTGAATGGTCGCTTCGTCAAAGGCTTCGGGTTCGAAGAACAGCCGGTCCGGGAGATATTGGTGGTGATAACGTGGCAGTGCGACCATGGCGGCCGCATCCGCGCCTTCGGCAAAGGCCAGGCTGGCCAACAACACCATGCTGATGATGCGGCTGCCGCCCGGCGTGCCGACGATGCCGATGCGATCGCCTTGTTCCAGAAAGGTGGGTGACATGCTGGAAAGCGGACGTTTCCCCGGAGCGATGGCGTTGGCCTGACTGCCCACCAGGCCGTAGGCGTTGGGTTCGCCCGGGGCGGCGGCAAAGTCGTCCATTTCGTTGTTGAGAACCACACCCGTTCCCGGGGGCATAAAGGCCGAGCCGAACGGGGTGTTGATGGACAGGGTGGCGGCAACCCGGTTGCCATCGGCATCGATGACAGAAAAATGCGTGGTGTGCCGATCGGGACCTGCGGCGGAGCCGGATTCCAGTGGGACACTCGGCGTGGCGCGGTGCGGATCAATGGATTGCCGCTGGGTGATTGCATAGGCGGGCGACAGCAGTCGGTCCAGCGGCATCACGACGAAATCCGGATCCCCCAGATATTGCGCGCGGTCGCGATAGGCGCGGCGCATCGCTTCGGTGATCCAGTGAATGCGATCAACGGCCGGCACCGAAGGCAGCGATACCCCGTCCAGGATGGACATGGCTTCCGCCAGGACGACGCCGCCGGAGGACGGCGGGGCGGCGGAGACGACGCGCATGTCGCGATAGGTGAAGATGATGGGCGCGCGTTCCGTAACGCGATAGCTTGCCAGATCATCCAGCGTCCAGAGGCCACCGGCTGCCCGGACGCCCTCGACCAGGCGCTCTGCGACCGCACCGCGGTAAAAGCCATCGTGGCCGTTTCGGGCCAGCGCTCGCAGAGTATCGGCTAGATCCGGTTGGCGCAGGGTCCAGCCGGGGACCGGCGCGATGCCTGCGGCCAGAAAGGTCCTGCGCGCCGCGGGTGATGCCAGCAGTGCGGGGAGCCGGTAACCGGCCAGCAGTGCATAGTCGCGGCCGACCGGGAAGCCGTCTCGGGCCAGACGGATCGCCGGGTCCAGTGAGGTCGCGAGCGGTAACCGGCCGTAGTGTTTGGCCAGATGAACCAGTGCAGCGGGCTCGCCCGGGATGGCTGCCGCCAGGGGACCGTTCTGAGACCATTTGGGCTGAAACGCGCCGTCCGGATCGAGGTACATGTCGGCGCTGGCGGCCAAGGGTGCTCGCTCCCGGCCGTCGACCATGATGGTGTGGTTGTCGCGCGCCCGGTGCAACAACCAGAATCCACCGCCGCCCAGACCCGATCCGGCCGGCTCGACCACCGCCAGGGCGGCGCTGATGGCTACCGCGGCATCGAAGGCGTTGCCGCCGTGTTCCAGAATTTCCAAACCGGCTGCGGTGGCGGCGGGATGGGCAGTGGCGACGGCGGTGCGTCCCGGCCCCGCCGCGGCGCAGGCGAGCGACCAGACGGCCAGAATCAGCAGCAAACCGGCTACGATCGTCCGGGGAAATCTGGGGCGCGGCGACTCAATCATGGTGGCGGGCCGGGCCGAATCGCCGGCGCAGCTGATCGGCGACGTTGGGGGTCACGAAGCTGCTGACATCGCCGTGGAATGCGGCAATTTCGCGGACCAGCGTGGAAGACAGGTAGGTGTAGTGTTCCGATGGCGCCAGAAACATGGTCTCGACCATGGGCGCTAGATGCCGGTTCATGCCGGCGAGCTGGAACTCATGCTCGAAGTCCGAGACAGCGCGCAGACCGCGCAGGATCACGTCCACGCCGTGCTCGCGCGCGTAATCGACGGTCAGCCCCGAAAACGACACCACCTCGACATTGCGCAAATGGGCGAGTGCGCCGCAGGACATGGCGACGCGCTCCTCCTTGCTGAAGAGGGGCTTCTTGCCGGGGTTGTCGGCCACCGCCAGGATCAGTCGCTCGAACAGGCGTGCCGCCCGCTCGGCTAGATCCACGTGGCCGCGGGTGATGGGGTCGAAGGTGCCGGGATACAGGGCGAGCGCCATACTCTGTCCTTCATTGGGCCGTGCCGTCGGATATGGGCAGCACCATGCTAACCCATGGTTTGCGCGGAAATCTCCCCGGGAACGGTTCCGGTGCGTTCGGCAGGTGGGGTCACCAGCAAAAAAAAGCGGACATCCCCCGCACGCCCTTCGCGCCCGATCGTCCAGCCCGGCGGCAGGGTCAGCTCGCGATTGCGTGGCGCTTCTACATAAACCTTGCCTTCGGGGCGCATCGTGCCGGCCCGTGCCAGACCCGCGAGAACCGAATCCCAAAGGGCGTCGGCGAACGGCGGATCCACGAAGGCAACGTCGAACGGGCGGTCGTTGTGCGCAAGCCAATCCAGTGCGTCGGCCTGATGACAGGAGACGCTGTCCATGCCGATTCGGGTGATCTGTTCGCGCAGCTGCTGAGTCACCAGCCGATGGCGATCCAGCAGCACCACCTCCGCCGCACCGCGCGAGCGCGCCTCCAGCCCAAGCGCGCCGCTGCCGGCGAACAGATCCAGGCAGCGCGTGCCACGCAGATCGCGCGCCAGCCAGTTGAACAGCGTTTCGCGCACCCGGTCGGGCGTGGGACGCAAACCCGGCACCGGCGCGAAATCCACCTTGCGGCCTCGCCATTGTCCGGCAATGAGCCGGATCTGATTGCGTTTCCCCGAGGCCATGGTCAGGTGCTGCTGCCCACGTGCAGTCCGATGACGCCCAACATGATCAGGCCCAGGCTTAGCCCCTTGATCGTGTTCCACGACTCACCGAACCAGAGCACGCCGATCCCGGCGATCACGGCGGTTCCCACGGCAGACCAGATGGCATAGGCCATGCCGACCTCCAGGGTGCGAAGCGCGCGCGCCAGGGCGGCGAAGGCCAGGAAATAGCAGATGAACATGGACAGGGTCGGGCCGAGCCGGCTCAGTCCATCGGACAGCTTCATCGCCGTGGTGCCGGCGATTTCGAAGCCGATGGCCAGCGCCAGGGCGAGCCAGCCTTGCATCCTTAAGCGTCCTCGGCGGCATGCGCCAATGCCTGGTCGATGTCGGCGAGGATGTCATCGATGTGTTCGATGCCGATCGACAGCCGCACCATGTCGGCGGTCACACCGGCTGCTTCGAGTTCGCCGGGACCGAGCTGACGGTGGGTCGTCGTGGCCGGGTGGCAGGCCAGGGATTTGGCGTCCCCGATGTTGACCAGCCGCACGATGAGCTGCAGCGCATCGATGAAGCGCGCACCGGCTGCAGCGCCGCCGCGGATGCCGAAGCTCAGAATGCCCGAAGCCTGTCCGCCTAGGTAGCGCTGGGCACGCTCCTGCTGCGGGCTGTCCGGGAGCCCGGCATACTTGACCCAGCTCACCTGGGCGTGACGCTTCAGAAACTCGGCAACCGCCAGTGCGTTGGTGCAATGGCGTTCCATGCGCAGGGGCAGGGTTTCGATGCCTTGCAGCAGCATGAAGGCATTGAACGGCGACAGCGCGGCGCCCATGTTGCGGAGCGGGACGACGCGGCAGCGACCGATGAAAGCCGCCGGGCCGAAGGCCTCGGTGTAGACCACTCCGTGATAGGACGGATCCGGCCGCACCATCATGGGGAAGCGGTCCGCATGATCGGCCCAGGGGAAGCGTCCCGAATCGACCACAAGGCCACCCATGGTGGTGCCGTGGCCGCCCATGTACTTGGTCAGCGAGTGGACGACGATGTCCGCGCCATGCTCGAAGGGACGCAACAGGCAGGGTGTGGCAACGGTGTTGTCGACGATCAGCGGGATGCCATGGGCGTTGGCAATCTCGGCCAGGCGTGCCACATCGGCGATGTCGCCGGAGGGGTTGCCGATCGACTCGCAGAACAGCGCGCGCGTGCGGCCGTCGATGGCCTTGGTGATACCGTCCCAATCTTCATTGCCGCGCAGTCGCGCTTCGATGCCAAGTTGCGGCAAGGTATGGGCAAAGAGGTTATAGGTGCCGCCATAGAGCTTGGCCGTGCTGACGATGTTGTCGCCGCTGGTGGCCAGCGTCTGAATGGCGTAGGTGATGGCGGCCATGCCCGAAGCGACGGCCAGCGCGCCAACACCACCTTCGAGGGCCGCGACCCGCGCTTCGAGCACCGCATTGGTCGGATTCATGATGCGGGTATAGATGTTGCCGGGCACCTTGAGGTCGAACAGATCGGCCCCGTGCTGGGTGTCGTCGAAGGCGTAGGACGTGGTCTGATACACCGGAACCGCGACCGCGTGGGTCGTGGGTTCTGGGGTGTAACCGGCATGGATCGCCAGCGTTTCGCGTTTCATGAGCGGGGTCTCCTCCGTGTGTCATGACCTCGAGCCCGGGCAAAGCAATTGGGCGCGGCCGATCAGTCTACCGAAGCCGATCGGGGCTTCCTATCGAGGCCCTGGGCCGGGTGGTAGCATAGCCGCCCAGAGCCGGTGACCCCCAGCGTTGCCGAGATGGTGGCAGGAGGAACGTGTGGAACAGATGATGATCCAGGTGCGGGAGTGGCTGGCCCAGATTCTCGTATGGATGCCGTGGCTGCGTGATGAACAGGGCGTCTTGTTGGGCCTGGGTGCGGTTGTGCTGGCCTTGTTGAGCCTGGTTGCAGCGCTCGTGCTGCGGCGGCGCCGTACGGTCCGGCGCAGAGCGTCCCAGCCCGCAGCTTTGGAGCGGGAGACCGAGCCGTCTGAGCCGGCCGTTTCGCCGGAACCTCCTGCGCCTGAGCCGAAGGCCGAGTCGGCTCCGGAGGCCGCAACGGTTGCGCCCTCCGAAGTGGTTGCGCCGGTTGCGCCGGTGGAACCCGCCAGACCAAAGCCGGCACAAGCCCCGGTCGAGCAAGCGCCTGAACCCGCTCCAGCGCCACCCGCGCCACCCGCACCGACGGTGGTTGAGGTACCCGTCGAGCAGCCGGCTCCCCGGGTGAGTTGGCTCGGCCGGGTTCGCGCAGGCCTGAGCAAGACCCGCGCCGGGCTGGCGGATGGTCTGGGTGCCCTGTTTCTGGGCGGCAAGCGCCTGGACGACGCGCTGCTCGAAGAACTGGAAACGCGGCTGCTGATGGCGGATGTCGGGCTTGATGCGACACGCCGGATTCTGGACGGATTGACCGAACGGCTCGGGCGCAAGGAGCCGGTGACGCCAGAGGCCGTCATGGCGGCGCTGGCCGACGACATGACCGCGCTGCTGGCCCCCAGTGCCCAGCCACTGGACGTCACGACAGCGACCAAGCCGTTCGTGATTCTGGTGGTCGGCATCAATGGTGCGGGCAAGACCACCACCATCGGCAAATTGGCGCATCGATTCAAGTCCACCGGGCACAGCGTGATGCTGGCAGCGGGTGACACCTTCCGCGCTGCCGCCGTCGAACAACTGCAAACCTGGGGCGCGCGCAACGATGTGCCCGTGGTGGCGCAGCACACCGGAGCCGACAGTGCTTCGGTGATCTACGATGCGGTGGCTGCCGGGCAGGCGCGGGGGGTCGATGTGGTGATCGCCGATACGGCCGGGCGGCTGCATACCCAGTCCAATCTCATGCAGGAGCTGGCCAAGATCAAGCGCGTGCTGGCCAAGCTCGATCCCGATGCGCCGCACGAAGTCCTCCTGGTGGTCGACGGCGGGACCGGGCAGAACGCACTCAACCAGGCGCAGCAGTTTCATCAGGCCGTCGGCGTTACCGGCGTGGCGATCACCAAGCTCGACGGGACAGCCAAGGGCGGCATGCTGTTTGCCATTGCCGAGAAACTCGGTCTGCCGATCCGCTTTATCGGGATCGGCGAAGGGATCGAGGATCTGCAGCCGTTTGCGGCCGGTGACTTCGTCGACGCCCTGCTCGGGCGCAACGGATCAGATGGGCAGGATTGAATGTCGGCCTCGCGCGAGTCTGAATCGCTGCCGGTCGAGCCCATCGTGCGGTTCAATGCGGTCACCAAACGCTACGAGCGGGGCGGGGATGCGCTCAAGGATGTGACTTTTGTCCTGCCGCGGGGGCAGATGGCCTTCTTGACCGGTCGCTCCGGCGCGGGAAAAAGCACGTTGTTGCGGCTCATCGCGCTTCTCGAGCGGCCCAGTCGGGGACAGGTGTCGGTGTGCGGTGCGCAGCTGGCGCAGTTGACGCGGCGCCAGATTCCCTACCATCGCCGTCGTGTCGGGTTGATTTTTCAGGATCATCGGCTTCTGCCTGAATGCACGGTGTTTGAGAATGTGGCATTGCCGCTGGTGGTGTCTGGACGTCCCCCGGGCGAGGAAATGGACCGCCGGGTGCGGGCGGCCCTTGACCAAGTCAGTCTACGTCACCGCGAGCAGGCGTTTCCACCGACGCTTTCCGGTGGCGAGCAGCAACGCGTGGGCATCGCCCGGGCGATCGTCGGCAAGCCCGAGCTCTTGCTTGCCGATGAGCCGACTGGCAACCTGGATCCGGATTTGTCACGGGATATCATGGAGTTGTTTCGGCGCCTCAATGCTGCGGGGACGACGGTTCTGATCGCCTCGCATGATCTGGCTCTGATTCGTAGCTTTGACAAGCCCATTCTGGCGCTCGAGGACGGCGAGCTGAGTCATGTGGATGAAGCGCTCCAAACAACCGGTTAACCGCCGTCTGCGCCGCCGGCAGGCCGGTTCGGTACGGCAGTCGGCCGTACCGATGTCGTCGCGACGGGCACGCCCTCCGATTGCAGCACGCCTGCAGGCCTATTGGACCATCCATCTGCGGACCGCCAGAGAAACGGCGGCGCGACTGATCCGGCTGCGCCACGTGAGTCTGCTGACGGCGCTGGTCATCGGTCTGACGCTGGCGTTGCCGACCGGGTTGTACGTGCTGGCCGATAACGTGCAGAAGCTGATCCCGGACTGGCGCGCCGATACGCAGGTGTCGGTGTTTTTCAAGCTTCGGACGCCTCTCATGCAAGTCGAGACCCGGCTGCAGGAGTGGTCGGGTCGCGGCGATGTGCAGCGCGCGGAACTGATTGCGCCCGACGAGGGATTGGCTCAATTGCGCGGCTTGCCGGGATTCGAAGCCGCAATCCAGGCCCTCGAGGAGAATCCGCTGCCCGCGGTGGTCATTCTTTGGCCTCAACTCGAAGCCGGCCAGGATCTGCAACCGCTGGTGGATGCGGTGCAACGCGTTGCCGAGGTGGATCGCGTTCAGCTCGACCGGGAATGGTTGGAACGCTTGCAGGCCGTCGGGATTCTGGTCGAGCGGCTGGCACGCCTCATGGGCTTTCTGTTCGGACTTGCGGTGATCATGGTCGTCGGCAATACCATCCGTATGGAAGTACAGAATCGGCGCAGTGAGATCGAGATCACCAAACTGGTTGGGGGAACCGACCGCTTCATCCAGCGGCCATTTCTCTATGCCGGCATTGGCTATGGCCTGTCCGGGGCGCTGGTCGCCTGGATCATCGTGCAGATGAGTGTCTGGATCATGAGCGGCCCGGTCAGCCGGCTGGCAATGCTTTACCAGAGCGACGCGCGACTGCACGGGCTGGGCATTGCCCAGGTCGGCCTGCTGATTCTCATCGGTATGGTGCTTGGCGGGGTCGGCGCGTTCTGGTCGGTTCGGCGGCAGATTCGCCAGATCGAGCCGACTTGAGCGTGGCTTGCCCAGACGCGGCGGGTGCACTTGGATCGTCGATCACGAGTCTACGGAACCGAGCGCGTGTTGTTTTGAGATAGATATGAACCGAAACATGACTAGTGCTAAACTTTCGTAACGGAAAGAAGTAAGCGGTTGCTTTCAAGTGAAGAAATCAGAGGAGACGGTCATGGCCGGGAATCGCAAGAAGAATGCATCGAACAGTCCCCATACCCCAATGCCCAGCGCCGAGTCGGGATGCCCCGTCGACGCACTGGTATCGCTGATCATGGGACCATGGACGGCCTATATCGTATGGGTGTTGCTGCAGCATGACTCGATCCGGTTCTCGGAGCTCATGAAGGATGTGCACGGTATTTCTGCCCGGATGCTGACCGTTCGTCTCCGGCGGCTGGAGGCGGCCGGCCTGGTGCGCCGTGAGCAGCACCTGGGTATCCCGCCTCATGTATGTTACGAGCTGACTGCGCGGGGGCGTGAACTCGCACAGGTCATGACTCCTCTGGAATCTCTTGCGAATAAGTGGTTTGCGGAAGACCAAGCAGCGCGTCGCGCGCCGGCTTCCGGGGCAGATGAGGTGCGGTCCACCCTGCCCAGACTGCAGGGAATCTGAGCGGTCCGGCCTTGAGCGAATCAATTTTTTTATTAGGTATACAAAAGTAACAAGCGTTGCTAAGATCACCTTGTGTCCCATATACAAGGTGAGGTGCGCAGATGATTTTGGTAGTTGGAGCCACGGGCAACATCGGAAACGAGGTTGTTCGCCTGTTGCGAGCGAAGGGCGTCGCCACCCGGGTGTTGGTCCGGGACAAGGCCAAGGCAACCTCGATGTTTGGCGAAGATGTTGAGGTCGTCGAGGGCGACCTGCGAGATCCGGCGTCACTGCCAGTGGCACTGGAAGGCGTAAACAAGGTGTTTCTGGTTACGGCACTGGCCTTGGATCAGGTGGCGATGCGCAATACCTTGATCGACGCCGCTGCCCAGGCCGGCGTGAAGCATGTGGTCATGTCGACTGGCATCGGGGCCGCACCGGATGCGCCGGTGCAATTCGGGCGCTGGCATGGCGAGAACCAGGAACGGCTCAAGCAGAGCGGAATGGATTGGACCTTCGTGCAGCCGACATTCTTCATGCAGAACTTCTTCATGTCGGCACCCACCATCAAGGATCACGGTGCGTTTTATTTGCCGCTGGGCGAGAACAGCCCGATTTCCTGGGTCGATGCACGGGATATCGCTGCGGTTGCCGTCACGGCACTGACCGGGGCGGGCCATGAAGGCAAGGCGTATCCGGTGACCGGGCCGACCGCCGTGACAGCGGAGCAGATCGCTCAGGCCATGACGACTTGTTTGGGTAAACCGATTCGATATGTTGCTGTCTCAAACGATGATGCCAAGGCGGCAATGCTGGATGCGGGCATGCCGGAGCCGTTGGCGGATGCCATGGTCGAGCTGTACGCGCTTGCGCCGCCGGGTTATCTGGGCGATGTCGCCGACACCGTATCGGCGATTGCGGGGGCGCCGGCTCGCAATATCGAGGTATTCCTGACGGATCACAAGGTGGCTTTTAGCTGACGGTCCGACGCGCTGGTTCTTACAGCATTGACTGAGCAAGCGTCAAGGAGCGGCCAACAGGCCGCTCTTTTTTGTTTGACGACGACTGCAGCCCGGTCGTCCGCTGGACCGCGTCGCAGCTCTATAACGCCTATGCATCGATAACGTCGTGCTTGCATCGTATGCCGATACGTTCTGGAAAACGCGAACAGATCGAGTTGCTGGTGCTGGACAAGTCGGGCATCCACATTGTCGAATCCATGGCCACGTTGCCGCTGGGGCGGTGTTCTGGGGGAGCGATCGCAACCTGCAGCGCAGCCGCTCGCAGGCCGGTGGCAACCGGCCTGGGCGAGATCGTTATGTGCAGCTTGGAACCGGAAACGGGCTACGAGGAAATATGGACGCCGATTGGACTGCGTACCTTGCAGAGCTGGTCGGTGCGTTCACAGCTGCGCAATCTGAAAGGTGTCACCGAGGTCAACACCATCGGCGGCTACGTGCGTCAGTTCCATATCACGCCCGATCCGGTCAAGTTGCTGGCCCACAAAGCGACGATGAACGACGGACTCAACGCTGTTGCACGGAACAACGCCAACGGCGGCGCGGCAATATGGAACGTCATGGCGAGCAGTACCTGATCTGCATCCCGGACAAGTGGCTGACATCGCACGACTGCGGAAAATTGTCGCAGCAACACGCGATGGACTACCGGTTCGAATGAGCGATGTGGCGGAAGTGCTGGAGGGTCGCGAACTGCGAACCGGCGCAACCCCAAGCCGTGCGTTCTTCATCTCGGATGCCCCCAAGTCTCTTGAGCGGTGATCCTGCGGCAGGCCTTCCGTTTCTGCGCAATCCAGCACGACACTGTGCGATGCGGCTTCCGCTCCCAACGCGCTGAGGGGGGTCTTCGCCAACGAAGCCACGGGTCTGAAAGTCGGCCCCAAAAGAAGAGCTAACCTGCTGTCCTATTTGCAGTTCCAGGACCCGTGTGATTTGCACGAAAAACGTGACCCCGACATTTTGTTTGTCCGGGGGTGGTCCCGATCTCAAGGGTGCCGACGACGGCGGGTGTGTCCTCCGGTTGAACGCGTTTATGCGCCATAGGGTGGTCGAAACACTGCGCCGCTTTGGAGCGCAACGCTCCGCATTTGTGCGAGTGTCGCGAGAGCATACGCGCGAGTTTTTTCTAAGTGGCTGATTCAACTTTGAGTGTATCGCGAGTGACGATTTGGAACGCGTTTTGCGATAGGAGGTATATCAACGAACTTATAGTAACTAAATAGTAAGTCGGGGTGACCAGATGAGCATGATGAGACGCCGCGTATCAAGGGTCGTTGTGGGTTTGACGGTTCTGTCGGCGTTGCTGCTGACCGGAATCTACGCGGACTTCAAGCCCAGCATCACGCCCCCAGTGGATGAGCCATTCGCGGGGCGATACCGTTATTACGGTCTTGCCGTTTCGCCGGAGAACAGCGATCAGATCTGGCTTGTCGGATCCTATGGGCAAGTGCGAATAAGCGATGATGGTGGTGAGCATTGGCGGTCCGGATGGACGGGAACGCATCAGCATCTTCAGGATGCTGTCGCACTTGGCAATGGCACCGTGGTCGCGGTCGGCAACGGCGGCGATATCCTGCGTTCAGAAGACTCCGGGCAAACCTGGCAGGCAGTGCCCGGCGTTCCCTCGTCCGATATCGAGAACAAACTGGTCCGCATTCGCCAAGCCCCGGACGGGGCACTGTGGGCCGTCGGCGTCATGGGCGCTGCATTGGTCAGCCGTGACGAAGGCCGATCCTTTACGCAAGTCGTTGCGCGGGAAGACATGGCATGGAACGACGTCGGCTTCTCCGAGAACGGGATCTGGTTGGTGGGAGAGTTCGGCCGACTCTCCTATTCACCCGATGGATACACGTGGCGATCCGTCACTGCGCCGGTAAGCGAGTCATTGATGGCGGTGGATTTTCGCGGTCCGTATGGCGTGATCGCCGGGCTGAATGGTGTCGTGTTGACTACCGAGGACAGCGGCGAGCACTGGACCCGGATTCCGGTGGACTCGGCAACACCCGCCCTGTACGCCGCGGCCATGGATGAGTCAGGGGAGGCAATTCTCGGTGGCGCCTTGGGGCAGCTGTTCACGCTGGATCACCGGACGCACCCGTTCCTGCGAACGCTGGATGGGCGGTTGGCGCCTGCCGATGTCGTTCTGGATGTGGATCTCCGCGGCCGCGACCTGGTGGCATTGACTGCGAGTCATCCGTTGAAGTTGTCGCTTCCGATGCGGGCAAGAGCGTCGTCCGACACCCCGGCTGGTGAAAGGCAGCTTCGATTCGATCGGCAGCAGATGGCTGCACGGTCCCCAGTGATTCGATAACGAGGGACGCGATATGAGCAGTCTTGCCCGACTGGTGTTGGATGGATTGTTTGGCTGGCGTCGGGTGTTTCGCCTCGGCATCGTGACGCTGGCGATGGTGATGGGGGTGGTTGCGTGGAATCGCCTGCAAGTTAGCAGTGGCCCGGAGCAGCTCTATCCACTCGATCATTCGACGATTTCCGTTCATCAGCAATTCGCCCAGACATTCGGATCGACCAATTCACTGGTTGTCATGTTCCGAGTGCGTGAGGGGGATCTGTTCGACGCCGATGTGTTGCGGGAGTTGGCGGCGCTGACTCGGCGTCTCGAGAGTGTACCGGCCGTTGATCCCTACCAGGTGGTGTCCCTGGCGTCGCGCAAGCTGCGGCATATTTCGGCCTCGAGTGACGCAGTCGATATCGAGCCGCTGATGTGGCCAGGCACGCCGGCCAGTGTGACCGAGGTTGCGCAGCTGCGCGACCGGGTGCTGGCCAACGACATCGTGCTCGGGAATTTCGTTTCGCGGGATCTTACGGCGGCGTTGATCGTGGTGGGCTTCATTGACGACGCCATCGCCCGTGGTGATACCAGTTATGCCGAGATTCACGAAGCAGTGAATGAAGCGATCGGGGCGATCGACAATCCGGCGATTGAAACCTATGTGGTAGGTGAGCCGGTGTTGCAGGCGCTGGCCCTGACCTATATCCCGCAGACCATGCTGCTGGCAGGTGCAATCCTCCTGCTGTTGGTGGCTTTGCTCTGGGGGGCGATGGGCTCGTGGCTGGGCACCGTGTTGCCGCTGTTGGCGGCCGGATTGTCGGCAACCTTCGCGCTGGGTGCGGTTTCACTGGCGGGATTGCGGCTCGATCCGCTCATGATGGTGCTGGCGTTTCTGATGGCGGCCCGGTCGGTTTCTCATTCGGTCCAGTTCTGTCGGCTCTATGCAGAGGAGCGTGAGCAGCTGGATTCCATGACCGCGGCGCGTCAGACCCTGGTCAAGCTGTTTCGCCCGAGCGCGCTAGGCCTGGCGACAGATGTGGGTTCCGTCGCCATCATGCTGACCACACCCATTCCGATTCTGCAGGGTGCCGCCCTGATTGGGGTGATCTGGCTGTCCAGTCTTGCGATCACCGTCATTGCGTTGATTCCGCTGGTGCTGGCCGATGTTCAGGTGCCCAGTTACCACTACCGCAGTTGGCATCGGCCTCTGGACTTCGTTCTGGGTTGGCTCGGACAACGACTGACGGGACGGTTCGGTGCCTCCTCGGTATTGACAGTGGCGCTAATCCTCGTCAGCGCGGCGATCTGGCGCAGCACCGAACTTCAGATCGGGGATGCCTTTCCGGGGACGCCGCTGTTGTGGCCGGACTCCACATTCAATGAGGCAGTCGCCGCGATTGATGAGCGCTTTCCCGGAGCGGAGCGGATGTTTCTGGTGGTCGATGGGCAGGCGCCCGATGCGATGAAGGACCCAAAGGTGCTGCAGGCTGTCGGCTGGATCCAGTCCGAGCTTGCACGTCAGCCGGAGATCGTGGGTACGCTGGCCTTGCCCGATCTGATTGCGCCGCTGAACATGACGCTGCGGGAAGGCAATCCCCGATATCGTGAACTGCCGGAGGATCGGGAGGCGACAGGTCAGCTGATCGCCATGCTCGAACAATCGGCGGATCCAGGCGATCTCGTTCAGTACCGCACCCAGGACTATGCAGACGGGGCCATCCACCTGCAGCTCAGGGACCACCGCGGGCCGACCTTGCGAGCCGTGCAGGCGCGTGTCGACGAAGCCATCGCACAGCTGCCGCCGGACCTGCCCGCCACCGTTCGCTTCGGGGGTGGATTCCCGGCTGTTCTGGCGGCGGTGAACGAGACGATTGCAGCGCATCTGGTTGAGACGATCGCGTTTGCAATGGCGTTGCTGTTCGCATGCTGCTGGCTCAGCTATGGCTTGTCCTGGCAGGCCGGTTTGTTCTTTCTGCCGGGCGTCGTGTTGTCCAATGCGGTGACCTTCGCCTACATGGCCTCGCAAAATATCGGACTGACGATCAACACATTGCCCGTCATTACGCTCGGAATCGGGATGGGTGTGGATTTCGGGTTCTATATCGTCGATCGCATCCGGGAAGCCCATCGGCGGAACGCGGATATTGCTGCGGCCGTTCGTGAGGCACTGCAGACCGCCGGCAAGGGTGTGGTGATTACGGGCAGCACCATTATCGTCAGCGTGTCGTTGTGGCAGTTGTCGGCATTGCGTTTCCAGGCGGAGATGGGTGTGCTCATTGCACTGTGGATGGCGGTTGCCGCAACGGCTGCCCTCACGGTCATCCCCGCGCTGGCATTGGTATTTCAGCCTGACTTCATCTTTGCCGGCGCAGCGGAACCGCTGGCCCGAAACGCATGTGCCGACTGCTCGCGCCGGCGCACCCCGGGAGCGGGGACATTGCGTCCGTTGTGGGAGGCGGTTCGGTCTCGCTTGTCGTCCCGTTTGGGACGGCCCGCCCTTCAGCCCTTGTGTGCCGTGGAAGCAGTGCCGATCGCCGCGGGTAAACCCATCGATCTGAGCGACGGGCATCGCGTCGCCGTGTTCCGCACAGAAGAGGGCTTCCACGTCGTCGACGACCTGTGCACCCACGGTACAGCGTCGCTTTCGGAAGGAGACTACGATCCCGCAACCGGACACGTGGAGTGCCCTTGGCATGGCGGCCGGTTCGATGTCCGGACAGGGCTGCCTGTCGCGCCGCCGGTCAAACTTCCACTCCGGCGCTATGACGTGATTCAGCAGGGTGATGCGCTCTTCATCTCCCTTTCCCCTCAACCTGCTGGCGCGCCTGCGTCGGCCCCCATGCGAGCTGCATCATGAGCCAGACCCCGCTGACATTGGAGATTGATCCACGGGACATGCGAAATGCATTCGGCTGTTTCGCGACGGGCATTGCCATTGTGAGCGCCTGTACACCGGAAGGCCGAATGATCGGAATCACCGTGAATTCCATCTCGTCGGTCTCGATGAGCCCCCCGGCACTGTCCTGGTGTATTCGCAACCAATCGCCCAACCATGCGAATTTCGTTGATGCTCGGTACTTCGGCGTCAGCATTCTCGCTCACGATCAGGAAGCGGTATGCCACCAGTTCGCGACGCCTCGCGAAGACAAATTCCGCGGCATTCCGGTGGAGGCGGGCGAAACCGGGGTCCCGCTTATTCACGGTGCGGTGGCCGCTTTTGAATGCGAGCGGATGGAGGCTGTCCCGTGTGGCGACCATGCGATCGTGATCGGCAAGGTTGTCGGCTACTCATGGCAGCAGCAGCGTTCGCCATTGCTGTTCTATCGAGGTGCGATCTACTCGGACACCTATCTGGGGCACCAGTGTGCATGATCGATTGTCGTGCATGGTGCTCGCGAACGGGGCAGAAATTCAGAGCATTCTGGGTCATCTAAAGCCATTTCCCGCTTTAAGTAGTTGATTTTTTCTTTGGCATCGAGTTTGCTTTTAGGGTAGTTAGTTACTTTTTTATCTAAGCATTTTTAATGATCCAAACTTCCACCTTCGGAGGATCATCACGATGAAGTCAATCGCCATCATCGGCGCCGGCCCGGTCGGTCTGCATTTGGGATTCGCTCTGCTCAGGGCTGGAGTCGGCAAGATCACTCTGTTCTCTGACCGGACGCCCGAGGCTTACGGTGAAGGAAAGCTATCCAATACGGCGGCATTCTTTTCCTACGTCCAGCAAAAGGAGCAAGAACTCGGGCTGAATTTCTGGGATGACGTGACGCCTCGCGGCATGGGAATCCACCTGGAGGCGCATTTGCCGACTGGCGAGACTGTCGCGTCGATCACAGCCGCATTTCGCGATGGGGTGACTGCCCAGGGTGTGGACTACCGAATCCGTATTCCACGGTGGATGCAAGAGTTTGTCGCACGGGGTGGGGATCTGCGGATCGAGAATATCGATGAGGTCCGGCTGGACGCCATCGCCCAGGAATACGACGTCACCTTCGTGGCGGTCGGCAAGGGTGTTATGAGCAAGCTGTTCGAACGCGATGATGTGCGCAGCGAGTTCGACCGGCCAGCGCGTCATATGGGGGTGCTGATGTTGGAGGGGGAGAGCATTACCGGCCAGCACGCCTGGCCCGATGTGGGTTTCCCCCATCTGCGCCTGCACACCATCTTCGGAGTCGGCGATGTGTTCTCGATTCCGATGTTCGGTAAGCCTGGCGTGCCTTGTCGCGGTATGGCATTCGAGGCGATTCCGGGTTCCCCGTTTGATCAGTTCACGGGTGCGCAGTCCGGGGATGAGCTGCTGCAGGTCGGTCTTGATCTGATGCGCAAGTTTCTGCCGGGTGACGTGCCCGAGTTTTCCCAGGCGACTCTGTGCGAGCCAGGCGGTTGGGTCGCAGGGGCGTTGACGCCGACCATCCGCAAGCCCGTTGGGTATACGCGTTCCGGCCATCCCGTCATGGGATTGGGCGATGTGGTGATGTTGACCGATCCATTGGCAGGTCAGGGAGCGAACAATGGCATTCGGATGGTCCATCGGGTTGCCGAAGAGCTCGTTGATCTCGGGGCGCAGACTGCTGGTGCTGGCTGGATGGAGCAGACGTTCGAGGACTACTGGAACGACTACGGTCAATACCCCATCGAGTTCACCAACCGCTTGCTGAAAGACCCAGGGCCGCCGCTGATGGTGATTCTGCAGGCCGCAGGTGTTGACCAGCGCGTTGCAGATGCCTTCGCCACAGCCTTTACCGATCCCAAGACCATGGTTCCGTGGCTGCGATCAGTGGAGGATGCCAAGCGTTTTGTCGAAAGCGCGCGACAGACCAGTTCCGCTGCAGCCGAAATTCGTCAAGCCGTCTAGAACAAATCTCAGGAGCAAGCCAATGGCCGTAGCAACACCGTTTGATCCCGCCACAGCAGCGCTGGGAACAGGACTGGTTCCGCTGGAGAACTATCACAGTGAATCGGTCTTTCAGCGCGAGAAAGAGATGATCTTCAAGAAGAGCTGGCTATGCGTCGGGCGCGAGGATCAGGCGCCGAATCCCGGCGATTACTTCGTGCAGGACCTGCCGATCTGCGATACGTCGATCATTATCACGCGCAATCGACAGAACCAGCTGCGCGCCTTCCACAATATGTGTCTGCATCGCGGCAACAAGGTTGCCGTTCATCCGCAGGGCAACGTCAGTCGGTTCGTCTGTGGTTTTCATGGATGGGCCTATGACAATGATGGCCAGTTGCGACACGTGCCGGACGAAGGTTCATTTCATGGCCTGGACAAGGCGAAAATGTGTCTGCGAGAAGTTGCGCTGGATACATGGCAAGGATTCGTGTTCATCAATGTGGATCCGAAGCCGGCGCAATCCCTGCGCGAGCATCTTGGGTCGCTGGAGCACATGTTCGACGGGTTTCCGCACGAGGGGATGAAATGCGTTCTGACCCTGCGCGCCGAAGTGAATGCGAACTGGAAGCTGCTCATGGATGCCTACATGGAGGCCTATCATGTGTTGGAGCTGCATGCACGTTCGGCACCCAATGCGTTCAACAGTGACGCCAACCCCAACGGACATCTGAATTCGGTTCGTCTGCTCGGACCGCATCGCAGCATGTCGATCTATGGGAATCCCGAGCAGATTCCGACGCCGGCTCAGGCGCTGGCGCTGAAGTTCGTGTTTGGCCCGTCCTATACGCCGGCGCATTCCGCGCAGGCCCTGGAAAAAGTACCTGGCGTCAATCCCGACGGCCGGAGCGACTGGGCCTTCGATTCCACGCTGGTCTTCCCCAATTTCTCCTTCTACACCTCGAATGGCTGGTTCCTTCGCCAGATGTACTGGCCGATCGCGCCGGACAAGAGCATCTACGAGTCGCACATGTACATGTTTGAGCCGACGGACACCAAGGGGTTGATCGGTTGGGAACATGCCAAGACGCAGCTGTTCGACGTGGCCTTGGAAGATCTCAGCACGGTGGAGCGTACACAAGGGATGCTCAAGTCCGGCGCGGTCAACGAGATGTATCTCAGCGATCAGGAAGTGCTGGTCCGGCATGGACACCACATCGTCGATCAGATCATCAATCGGTAAGGCGGAGGCCACTCGTGAACAAGAAACTGTTGCCTGCAGGGTTCGAGGAACTGGAGGCGTTTGCCGAGCGATGGGCCAAGCCCTCATTCGCGGCACGCTACCAGGTGCGCATCACCAGTACCATGGATGAGATACAGACCTTCTATCAAGCGATGATATCGGCAATGGATCGCTGTGCGGCGCACTTTGACGGTTTTGCGCCAACCGATGATCTCCCGGATGCCAGCCGACGACTGCTTTACCTGACCTATGCGGCCATGAACGTGTCACCGGCCGTCGAGCTCTACAAGCAGCCCGATGTCTGGCTGGGCTTTGAGGCCCATCGGGTGGCGCTTATCGACCGGATCGGCATCGGCGGCTAACCCGGCCGTATCGCAGTAGGTATCGACCGGATCAGGTTTGCGACGGCAGACCCATCCCGGTGCAGACGCTATCGCATCTCTCACACAGGGGATCGTCATGTCCATTAGTGTTACTTTATTAAAACTAGTTACGTTTGTTAACAAAAGGTGTCTCGCCCCGGCTGGGCTGGCGGCGCTGATCATGTTGGGCGTATCGCCGGTGGCAGAGGCCGAGATCGCCGAAGGGACGGTGCTGTCGGCAGCCAATCTTGATTCGTTGCTCACCGACACCTTCGAGGGCAAGCCTTTGAAAGACCTTCTGACGCCGGTCCAGCAGCAGCTGATCCGTGACTACGGGATCACCATGAAGCTGGCGCACGCCAAGCCGATCGAGATCGATCCAGCGCTCAAGGCGGCGACCGAGAAACATTCCGGTTCGGTGACCATCGATCCACAGACCTTGGACGTCGAAGGCTTCGTGACGGGCGTGCCGTTCCCGGACATTCGTGAAGAAGATCCCTTGGCTGGCGTGAAGCTGGTTTACAACTTCATGTATACGCCCTGGATGGGCGATGTCGGCAAGTTCGATCCCATGGTGCTGCTCAGCATCGACGCCAAGAGTGGGCTGCAGAAAGAACTTCATGCAACGGTTTCCAAGATGCTTCTGAAGGGCCGGCTCTCCGAGCCGCATGAGCTCAGCGACGATCTGCGTCAGGCATCGATGATGATCATTACCTATCCGACCGATGCCAAGGGCGTGGGCATCCTCTCGATGATGAAGGATGACGGCGCGTTGCCGGACAGCTACGGCTACATCAAGGCGGTGCGCCGGGTTCGCCGGTTGTCCGGTGGAGCCTGGAAAGATCCCCTGGGCGGCACGGATCTTCTGGGTGACGAGCAGACCGGCCTGAATGCCGACCCACGCTGGTACAAGGATATCAAGGTCATTGGCAAGCGCTGGATCTTGGCAGTTGCCCACAGCACCAATCCGGGAATGGACGAGTCCGCCAAGGATCCGGACAAGCACTATGGCGTGAAACTCTCTACTGCGCCGTATTGGGACTTTGACGACACCTACGAGCCGCGTCAGGTGTGGGTCGTCGAGATGACCATGCCCGACGACCACCTTGCGAGCAAGAAAACCTACTACTTCGAGGCGGAGAACGCCTACATGTCGCTGCCCTACGTGTTCGAGGCGTATGACCGCCGCGGGCAGTTGTGGCGAACCATGGATCAGGGTCTCTATACCTACCGCACCAACACCACCAATCGCCTGGTCTATGCACCCAGTCCGGTGCGTGTCATCGACCTTCAGCGCAACCACGCCACGGTCGCGCCTTCATCTCGCGGCCATTACACCGCTGATTATCCGGCTTCACCAGCTGACTACACGCCAGGTGCCCTTAGCCGGCTACTGCAGTAGTGCGGCTGGCTCTCACCAACCAGGGAGAATCATCATGCGCAAGATCGCCATCATCGGCGGCGGATTGGCGGGTTTCCATGCAGCCTTTTCGCTTCAGCAGGCCGGGGATTATGAGGTCACCGTCTACACCAATCGCACAGCCGAGCAGCTGCGCAATGGACGCATGCTCAGCATGGCGGCGCCCTTTCGCTGGGTGCTCGAGCGCGAATCGAGCCTGGGTATCAATTTCTGGGAGGATGTCGATGCACGGGCCGAAGGCTTCGATATGCACATCAAGGATCCCGGTGGATCCGGCAAGGACTTGTTCCGCCTGACCGGAAGATTCCCCGACGGGCTCTACGCCCTGGGTGTCGACTATCGTCTGAAGTTTTCCACCTGGATGGATGAGTGGGAGCGACGTGGTGGAAAGCTCGTCGTTCGAGATATCGCCGTGACGGATCTAGAAGAGATCGCTGCGGCAAGCGATCTGACGCTGGTGGTGACCGGCCGGGGACCGCTCAGCCAGATCTTCGACAAGGACGAGGAACGCAGTACGCACCACCTTCCCCCTTTGCCCTCAGCGGCAATATTTCTGGTGGGACCCAGGGTTGCGAGCCACCAGCCTTGGGATGACGTGCCCTTCTCGCCGCTGCGTTTCGACATTCTTCCGGGCGTCGGCGATGTGTTTTCCTGGCCGTTCTATACCGCAGCCGGTGTCTGTCGGGGCTTCGCTTTCCAGAGCACGGTTCCCGGCGGGCCGTTCGATGCGGGTCGAGATCGGAAGACCGCGGCCGCCTATTTGGAGTTTGCCCGCGAGGCCACGGAAAAGCTCATTCCGGACAATGCGTTCCTGTATGAGGATGCCGTCATTCCCGATGAAGGTGCGTGGTTGTATGGTCCAACCGAGCCCATGGTGCGCTGTCCGGTGAAGCAACTGGACAATGGCGCATGGGTCTGGGGGATGGGCGATGCAGCCATGATCCAGGATCCCTATGCCGGTCAGAGCGGCAACAATGCGGTCCGCATGACCGATCGCTATGTCCGTCACATTCTGGAGCGAGGCGATGCCGCCTACGATCCGGACTGGATGCAGTCGGTCTGGGATGAGCATTGGGACCAGTACGGTCAATTCGCGTTCCGGTTCTGTACGTTGCTCCAGGACGCGCCAAACAAGGCGCTGATGAGCATTCAGATGGCCGCTACCCGCGATCCGGCAATTGCCCAGGCGTTCGTCGGCTGGTTCGGGTATCCCCCGAGCGCGTGGCCGTATATCGAAGATGAGCAGGCGGCGAAGCGGTTCATCGCCGATCACGCCACACCGGCACCCGCCATGGGGGCGGCAGTATGACGGCCGCAGCCCAGGACCAGGTCTTCTGGTTCGATCATACGCGTCCACTGTTCGAGCCATTGGGCTGTGTCGACGCGCGTCGGCGCGGTCGTTGGGTATTCGTGTCCGCCCAAGCCGGTATCGATGTCCAGTTGGTCGCCCTGGACGGGCTGGCAATGCAGGCCGATCGTGCGTTTAGCCAATTGAAGGCGGCCTATGCGGCTGTCGGTGGCGATTCGTCCGCAGTCTGCCAGTTGACGGTGTATGTGAACACCGGGCTGTTGGAGGCTCCACTCACCGAGGCATCCGATGTGATTTTCGGTAGCTGGAAGTCGAACTTCCCCGGCTCACCGGCCACCGGCGCGTTAGTCGGCGCGCAGATGTTCGGTATTCCCAGGCTCTTGCTGGAAATCCAGTGCATCGGCCGCGCGTTGGGCGGTTGATGGCTCGGATATGACACCTCGAATCATCCCCAATATGGAGGAACAGTAATGGCAGCAATCCCTGATTTCACGCACAACTACGGGAATCTGGACACCGAGCCGGTCCCCTATTTTCCCTACTACGACGAGGAGTTCTTCAAGCTGGAAGTCGACAAGGTGTTTCGCCGTAACTGGTTGTTTGCCGCTCGCGAAAGCGACATCCCGACGGCTGGCGATTACGTCGTGAAATACTTTCCACCACTCAAGGCGTCGCTGATCATCGCCCGTCAGCAGGATGGATCCATCAAGGCTTTCCACAACGTCTGCCCACACCGGGCCAACCGCGTGGAAATCACCGAATGCGGGCACAAGAACCGCTTCGTGTGTTCGTTCCACGGTTGGTCGTTCGGCTTGGATGGAGCGCTGAAACATGTTCCCGATGAGGCTGCATTCTTCAACCTCGATCGCGATCAGCGCAGCTTGAAAACCGTTCCGGTCGACCGCTGGATGGGCATGCTGTTCGTCAATTTCTCACCGGAACCGGTGGAGCCCCTGGCGGCATGGTTGGGCGAGTTGCACGGCGCGTTCGACGGCTACCCGCTGCCACAGATGGCCACCATGCTGAAGATCCGCACCGAAGTGAATGCCAACTGGAAGATGGTCATGGATGCCTTTCTGGAGGGTTATCACGTGGTCCAGCTGCATGGCCAGTCGGCGGGTGATGCCTTTACCAGCAAGGAAAACCCGTGGGGGCACCTGAATTCGGTCCGTCTGTACGACAAGCACAAGTCGCTTTCGATGTTCGGTAATCCCGGTCAGACAGCCACTGCGGCCGCAGCTCTGGAGCTCAAATACCAGCAGATGGCGACCTACGCGCCTATCCAGGGCGATCGCTACGATCAAGCCCATGGCGCCCGATGGAGCGATTTCCCCCCAGGCGTGAATCCCGACCGCCGTGATGATTGGGCGTTCGATATTCACCTGCTGTTCCCCAATTGCTCGTTCTACACCGCCAATGGGTGGTCGGTGACGCAGTGTTATTGGCCGGTCACGGCCGAGACCTCCATCGTCGAGGCGACAGTCTACGCCTTCGAACCGACCAGTATCGCCGGCTACATCGGCTTCGAGCACACCAAGGCCATGATCTTCGATGTGGCGTTGGAAGATCTGAGTACCGTGGAACGGGCCCAGTCGAATCTCCGCTCGGGCGCGTTCGATTCGATGGTGTTGAGCGACATGGAGGTCGTGGTGCGTCATTCCCACTACGTCATTCGTGACCTTCTTGCCAACGGAGCTTGAGATGACCGACATCGCCAAAACCGATCTTCCTGAGGGTTTCGGGGATCTGGAGGCCTACTTGGAGAAGTGGGCCAAGCCGACCTTCCGTGACCGCTACCAGCAGCGCATGGCCAGTTCCCAAGAGGAGCTCAAGGCTTTCTACGATGCCATGCTGCCCCGCATGGATGAGGTGACCGGACACCTCAATCAGTTCGCTCCGGGACAGCTTCCGGCATCGTTGCTGCCGCTGTTCTTTCTCGCCAGCAGTTTCATGGATATCGCAGCTGCCGTGGAAATCTACGAGCAGCCGGACGTTCCCCTCGGGCTTGAATGGTGGCGTCCGCAGATGACGGAATGCAAAACGCCGATTCCCGGCTGATCACACACCAGACCATCCATCAGGAGAATGACGCAATGAGTGAGATGACTCGCATCACGATGCCCCACAGCGCCCCCCTCTACGATCAGCTTGGGATCGTCGAAGCCATCAAGGCCGACAATCTGGTTTTCCTATCGGGGCAGGCGGGTATGAATGATCGGTTCGAGCCGCTGCCGACTTACGAGGAGCAATGCCGTGCCACCTTTGAGAACATGAAAAATGTGCTGGCCGAGGCCGGCGGAACCGACGCCGACATCGTGCAGATCATTGCCTATCTCGTCGACGTGCCGACCGCCGAGGAGTTTTCCGGCAGGGTCATGACCGCCTTCCAATACTTTCGAGAGATTCTGCCGGGCTGCCGAACGACGTCAACCGCAATCGGCGTCACCAAGCTGGCCGTGCCGGGAATGATGCTCGAGGTACAGGCCTTGGCGATCGTCGGGGGTTGAGCTCGGTGGCGGGATTCTCGTTTGCGCGCAGCGCTCAGCCATTGCGGCGGCGTCCCTGGCTTTCGGTGGGCGCCGCGATCGGCCTGTTGGCGATGTGGGGAGCGCTGGGCATTGCAGCCGAAGGTAACCCGGGTCGCGGGATGCCTGACGAAGCAATCGATCGGGGGCGCTACCTCGTCGTGGTCGGGGGATGCAACGAATGCCATACACCGGGCTACGTCGAGGCTGGCGGCGACCTGCCGGAATCAGCTTGGCTGACGGGTAGCGCCGTTGGCTGGCAGGGCGGCTGGGGGACAACCTATCCCGTCAATCTCCGGTTGTTTTTTTCCGGGCTGACCGAGGACGGTTGGGTGATGTATGCCCGGAACGTGGTGACTCGACCCCCCATGGGATGGTTCGTGCTCAACGCCCTCACCGAATCCGATGCGCGCGCCATGTATCGGTTCGTGAAGGCGCTGGGACCGGCAGGCGACCCAACGCCGGCCTACGTGCCGCCGGGTGCCCCGGTGGATACGCCGGTCATTCGATTCCCCGAGGGACCGCCGCCACCGCCGTGAGCGCACGGATCATATCGAAGCTCACACTGCGCCATTTATGGTTACAAAAATATCTGAAGTTACGATAGGTGGTAATCATGACCAGAGTGACACAGACCCGCGGCATGTTCGGCATGCCACTCGGCCTCGCCCTTTTTGCTTTCGGTTCCTACAGCCCGCAGGAGGTGGCCGCATTCGAAGTGTTCGGCATGGATGCCGAGGTCAGTGGGTATGTACGAAATCATGCGGCGATCAACCTCGAGGATAAGAAGGTTCCGCAGAATGTGGAAGGCGAGGAGATCGGCGGGCAGGGCCAGCTGTCCATGAATCGCTATCAGGGATTGTTGAACTTTCAGCTCGATGGCGACAACGTGCGGGCCTTCGTGAGTACGCGATACGCCACTGAGACCAAGACGCCGTATCTGAAGAAACTCGAGCGGGCTTCGAAAAAGACCATCGTGAAGGCTACCCCGACCAGTGCGCCGGTTCCTGTGCTGTCGGCATTGGGGCCGGTCTGTCAGGGCGAGGGGGCCTTGCCGTCGCGCAACTGCGCGCCCGGATTGATCCAGACTGATCTGGGGGGGGAGTTCCTCGATGACTACTACGACGAGGGATTGGTTCTGCGTGAGGCGTATGCCGATTTCACCGGTGTGAACCGCCTATTTCTTCGTCTAGGGCGCCAGCAGGTCGTCTGGGGGGAAACAGATTTTTTCCGCATCACCGATATCGTGCATGGCTACGATCAGCGCTGGCGATCATTCTTCGAACTGGAGAACGAGGAACTGCGCAAGCCGTCTACTCTGGCTAACCTGATCGTCGAGGTCCCGGAGCTCGCGGGCAATCTGCAACTCATTTACAAACCGGGGGGGATCGATGGTTCCGAAAACTACGGCAACGAATTGGACCTGGCGGGCGGCCGTTACGCAGGTCAGCCCAACTGGGGTGTGAACATTACGGAAAACATCGCGCCCTATAACTACCACGGCGCAGCGGGAGATGTGGATGACGATGAGTATGGGTTTCGGTGGAGCGGCACGTTCGGTGACGTGGGTTATTCACTGCTGTTCTATCGCGGGTTGATCCAGGACCCGATCGCAAATTGTCGTAGAACGTTGGATGCTGGCAGCACCGTTCAGGGAACCACGGTACCGTTCGCCGTCGATATCAATCCGGCCTGCCAACCCTACAAGGAAGTTCCTGAAGGTGATGGTCTGGGAGGGGAGTTGATCTACGCTCGGCAGTCCAATTACGGCGGGACCTTTAACTACTATTGGATGTTTGCGGATGCGGTCCTGCGAGGGGAATTTCTCTACCAGCCGAATCGCCCATGGAACTATGGCACCGAAGTGCCGATCACGATTCCCACCTACATGCCGCAACTGCCGGTTGCCGGCGCTATTCCGCTTGGTTGGGGGACCATCGATGTGCCCGGTCTGGCCGGTGTAATCGAAAAAGATACCGTTACCTATATGATCGGCGCCGACAAGACCTTTGACCTGATGCGCTGGTTGGGGACCGATCGAGGCTCGCTGGCGACGATTCAGCTGATCGACCAATGGATCGTCGACTACGACGAAGATGATGACATTGTCGAGGTGCTGTCTTATGGGCAGGGGCGGGATGAGCATACCGTATTCCTGACCGCTTCGTTGCTGCTCAACTACCGCTACGACACGATTCTTCCCTCCTTGGCGGGCGGGGTGAATCTCAACGGGGCGGATGCCTTTCTGATCCCGGCGGTTACGTTCGTCTTCGGCGACCATTGGCGTCTGGCCTTTGAGGCGGATCTGTTCTTCCAGAACAACACCAAGAAGATATTCGGTCCACCAGAGAACAAGACACATGTGCTCGGAACCACCGGCGACAGCAGTGTCTTTCTGAGCCGGCTGAGCTACCACTTCTAGGTGTAAACCGGCCCTCGTCTGACTGTGAGCGCCGCAGGCTCAGTGCTGCGGCGATTTTTTCAAAGCCGACGCAATCCCTTGGGGCCGGCCAGAAGGACATGATCCGCCCGGCGCAGCGCGAACAGCCCCACGGTGACGATGCCGGGGATGTTGTTGAGGTCTTTTTCCCAGGCGATCGGATCGGCGATTTTTAGACCGCTCACATCCAGGATGAGATTGCCGTTGTCCGTCACCACATTTTCCCGCCAAGCCGGGCGTCCGCCGCGCTTGACCAGTTGACGGGCGACGACGCTGCGGGCCATGGGAATGACCTCGATGGGCAGCGGGAAATGGCCCAGGCGGTCGACCAGCTTGCTGTCATCGGCGATGCACAGGAATCGTCGGCTGGCGCTGGCAATGATTTTTTCCCGTGTCAGCGCAGCGCCACCACCTTTGGTCAGGTGAAGCTTGGGGTCGATTTCATCGGCGCCGTCCACATAGAGCGGAATTTCATCGGCCTGATTCAAGTCGATCACTTCGAAACCATGTTCACGCAATCGTCGCGCGCTGGTTTCCGATGCGGCGACTGTGGCGGTCAAACGGATCCGGCGCTCGGCCAGTGCGTCGATGAAGGCATCGACGGTGCTGCCACTGCCGACACCCAGCGTGATGCCTTCCGGTACTTCTGCAGCCGCCGCGACGGCGACCTCGCGCTTGTACGCATTGCTATTCATGACGAAGTGGGCCCACAAGATGGTCGGGCCACTATCCTAGCGTGTCCGGCCTCGCCGGCGAAAGCGCACTCAGAGCAGGAAAAGCGAGAGCAGGCTGGCACCAAGCGCGGATCCGGCGAGGCCCAATCCCCAGAGCAATCCTCTGCGGCGATGCATGGCGCGGGCGCGCAGGAACTCGAGGAGCGCCTGGAAGCGAACATCGACGACGGCGTAGCCGCCAATCTCGCCATCTTCACGCAGCCAGGGGCGCGCTGCCGAAATGCAGTAATCACAGGTTGCCATGGAAACGTACGGTTCGGTGATGACCAGATCCGAACGCGCTTTGGCCTGCTGATAGTAAGGACGGGTGCTGCGGTCCTTGCCGCGCTGATTGGAACCCTTGTGGACACTGAGGGTGCGGTCGACCGAGATGTTTTCACTGCGCTGGATGCCGTTCTCGTCGAGGCTGTAGAGCAGTTCGATGAATGAATAGCGAATGACCAGTTCCCGCATGACCTGGATCAGGACTTCGTCGTCGTCTCGCAGGCTGCTCCCCAGCTTGTGCAGGGGCTGCATGATCTCGGTCATGAGCGAACCGATGGCATCCCGGTGTTCCTCGAACAGCCGCGCGGTCTCCCGTTTTTCGCCGATGTGCACAGGCAGTTCTCCGCTGAGCTTCAACAGAAAGTGGTTCAGGCTCGCCGATTGCAGGCGGATGATCATGAATCCCTCCGAGGCTGGTGGACAGTTCGATGGGTGGTGAAAATTGAAGAAGCAACGATCACGCCGGAAAGCGTGGCTTGTATTTTCAATGGCTTGAGTTTTCTCGCAGCAAATACTGCGCTATAGGGGCGCATATTGTACGCCTCGGTGTCCGGATTGACGCAAACTCGTCAGACCGCTCCGGCCAATTCGAGCAGAAATTCCCAATGGTTGGGGCTGATCGGCGTGATCGAGAGTCGATTGCCGCGCCGGAGCAGTGCCATGCCCTCCAGTTCGGGATAGGTACGCAGCTCCGCCAATGGGAGTGGGCGGGGAAGGTGGCGTTCGTAGGCCACGTCCACCACATACCAGCGTGGGCGCTCCGGGGTGCTCGCCGGGTCGTAGTAGCGTGAGTCGGGATCGAAGGCGGTTGGATCGGGATAAGCGGCGCTGCGGATACGGGCCAGTCCGACGATGGCCGGGACCGTGCAGTTGGAGTGGTAGATCAGCGCGCCGTCGCCGGGTTGCATCTGATCGCGGATCATGTTGCGAGCCTGATAGTTGCGCACGCCATCCCAGGGCTCGATACCGCGTTCGCGCAGGTGATCGATTCCGAAAGTAGTTGGTTCGGTCTTCATCAGCCAGTAGGCAGCCATGTTTGGTTCCTCAAGGCGAAAAACAGCGGATCCAGCCCTGTTCGGTGATCACGCTCCGGAGCGGAATGTCCCAAGGTGCGCTGTCGAGTGTCGGCACCTGCTGGAAGCTGTAGGCCAGACCGCACAGTCGCGGTGGTAAACCGGCTCGGCGGCGGGTGAACGCAAAACGGCGGTCATAATAGCCGCTGCCCATTCCGAGGCGATGCCCCCGGTGATCGAAACCGACCAGTGGCATCAGGACGAGGTCGATACGCGTGGCCGGGTGCAGGACGCGTCCGACGGGTTCGGCAATGCCGAACCGGTTACGCTTGATCGCAGTTCCGGGCCGATAGGGGATGAAATCCATCCGGAATGGCGCGTGGGGATGCAATCGGGGCAGGGTGACTTTTTTACCTTGCCGGATGGCCACCGGGATCAATGCGCTGGTGTCGACTTCGCCATCGGCAGCCTGATAAAGCGCGACATAGCGCGCCGTGCGCCACATCGGCAGGCTTGTCAGTCGCTTCAGGATGCGCCGGCTCCACTGGCGTCGCTGCCGCGGCGGCAAGGCACGGCGCTTCTGACGCAACTGTCGACGCAGGCCGGCGCGGGAGACCGGATTCTTAATCGGGTGCGGGTGCGTGCGCTGGTCGGTGTTCAATGCGGCAGTCGGGATAGGGCGGAATGGAAATGAATGAAAGACGCCTCCCGCCTGTGCCGTGGCCGACCGTGACCTTGAACCAGCGGTTCAAGTGGGCAGAACGATGGAGCTGGAAGGCTTTCCGCGATGAAGCGGACATGCACAAGGGCGCCATTCGGTTCGGCCCTGGGTTTGCATTTAGGCTCAAGGGTACCCTGGGCAGCCCTCGAACACCGCAGGAGGCGTCGTGGTTCTAGTCTGGGGTTTGAATGCGTCGGATGCAAGCGTTCAGACCAGCGAATCATCGAGGGTCTGACGGATTTTTTCGCTGAGCTGGTTGATGCGCTGGTCCAGGGCGGAGGTCTGCTCGCTGGCTTGCTGTTGCACCAGCAGCTCCTGCGCGAGGTTGAGGGCGACCACAGCCAGCATGCGTTCCATGCCCACCACTTTGCCGGTCTGGCGAATCTGCTGCATCTTCCCGCTGACCAGTTCTGCCGAAGCCAGCAGCAAGGGACGTTCTTCGGCCGAGCAGGAAACCTGGTAGCTGCGATCGAGCAGACGGATGGTGACCGTGGTGCGTTCCGGAGTCGGGTTGTTGTTCATACGGAACCCTCTTCCATGTCCTTGAGTCGACTGACGATGCCTTCCAGGCGATTCCGGGCCAGCTCGTTCTTCTGGATCAGATGGGCGCGTTCGGTCATCAGCTGTTCCAGGCGCGCCTGCAGGGCCGTCTGCTCGCGGCGCAAGGTTTCGGTCTGCTGGATCAATGCCAGCACTTCGGATTCCAGGCGGTCGAAAGCCGATTGGTTCATAAGGGAGAATTCCCCACAGGAGAGCAACACGCATCGAACGGGTAGACTATAGAGCGCTCCCGTCACCGGGGCAAACCGGATTTTCGGGGCATCGCTGCACGCATCACGGAGAGAAAGAATGACGCAAGCTGTCGATTTTGAAATGCTTGCCATGGCGCAGGTGGACTGTCTTGATGCGCCATCGCCATCCGAATGTCACGGCCAGATATGTGGGCTGTTGTGCGGCGATGCAGCTCGTGACAGGATCGAGGCGTTGGTCGATCAATGGGCCTGCGATGGTCAAGGGCGCATCGATCAGGACGTCGTCGACCTGTTGCGGCGGCTGGTTATTGAAAGTCAGACGGCCCTGAGCGGAATCGAGCTCGATTTTGCGTTGCTGTTGCCCGACGATGCGGCGCCACTCGAGGCACGGGTCGGCGGGCTGTCAGAATGGACGCAGGGTTTTCTCTACGGGCTCATCGAGGCCGGGATGGATTGGGCCGATGCGCCAGATCCATTGCGTGAGGTGATCACGGATTTTGCCGAAATTGCGCGGCTGCGTGGCGCAGGACTCACGGATGAAGAGGATGAACAGGCCTATGCCGAGCTGGTCGAGTATGTGCGGGTGGGCGCATTGCTGATGTACGCCGAGCGGGTGCGGCTCCGGGACGTGGGCGGCGGAGATCCGGCATGACGGCGGAATACGCACGGCGCCGACGCCGCCTGATGCAGGTCATTGGGGAGCGCGGTATGGCCATCCTGCCGGCAGCGCGCGAGCGGACGCGCAACCGCGATACGCACTATCCCTTCCGTCAGGACAGCGATTTTCTCTATCTCACCGGCTTTCCGGAGCCGGATGCCGTAGCGGTGCTGATGCCAGGCCGGCCACAAGGGGAATACCTGCTGTTCTGTCGTGAGCGCAATCCCGAGCGTGAACAATGGGATGGGCTGCGCGCCGGGCCTGAGGGCGCGTGTGCGCGATTCGGTGCCGATGATGCCTTCCCGATCGACGACATCGACGACATCCTGCCCGGGCTCATGGAGGGCCGCTCCTGCATCCACTATACCCTGGGGCGCGATGCGGCATTCGATCAACGCGTCGTGGGCTGGGTGCGGCGCTTGCAGGAACAATCCCGTTCCGGTCTCCAGGCGCCTTGGGAAATCCTGTCACTGGAACACCATCTCCACGAGATGCGCTTGTTCAAGGGGCGCACGGAGCTGGGTGTGATGCGCCGGGCAGCGGCGATTACCGTGGATGGTCATCAGCGCGGAATGGCTCGCTGCCGGCCGGGGTGGCGCGAATTCGCGCTGGCGGCGGAATACACCCATGAGTTCATGCGTCATGGCGCCGTGCATGCCTATCCGCCCATCGTGGGGGGCGGTGCCAATGCCTGCATCCTGCATTACATCGACAACGCCGCGCCGCTGAAAAAAAACGACCTGGTGCTGGTCGATGCCGGCGCGGAGCTCGATGGCTATGCCGCCGATGTGACCCGGACCTTTCCGGTGGGCGGCCGGTTCAGCGGCCCGCAGCGTGAAATTTACGCGTGCGTGCTCGCGGCGCAGGCGGCGGCGATCGCTGCGGTGCGTCCCGGTGCCGACTGGAACGCCCCGCACGAAGCCGCCGTGCGGGTGCTCAGCGAGGGGTTGCTCGCTCTGGGCATTTTGCAGGGCAGTCTTGACGAGGTGCTGGCGGCGCAGAGTTACCGGCGCTATTACATGCACCGCACCGGCCATTGGCTGGGGCTGGATGTACACGATGTGGGCGACTACAAGGTGGATGGCCAGTGGCGCGTGCTGGAGCCGGGGATGGTGCTCACGGTTGAGCCTGGCCTCTACTTGCGCCCGGCCGAGGATCTGGACCCGCGCTTCTGGAATATCGGGGTACGCATTGAGGACGACGTGGTCGTCACCCGCGAGGGCTGTGAGGTGCTCACTGCCGGGGCGGTCAAGGAAGTGGCCGAAGTGGAGGCGGTCATGCGGTCATGAGCGTTCATGCGCTGCGCGGCGGCGCGCGGGCGGAATACGATGTGGTCCTGGTCGGCGCCGGCCTGGTGGGCGCGGCGCTGGCGCTGGCGCTGGCGCCCCAGTCACTGCGCGTCGCGCTGATCGAGGCCCAGCCACTCGACCAGATGGAACAACCGGGCTATGACGAACGCACCACGGCGTTGTCATTCGCATCGGTGCGCATCCTGCAGTCTCTGGGGGTATGGTCTGCACTGGCGCGACATGCCAGTCCGATCCGACATATCCACGTGTCCCAGCAGGGCGGTTTCGGGGTCAGCCGGTTCGACGCACGGGAGGTCGGTGTGGACGCACTGGGACAGGTTTTGCCCAACCACCATTTGATCGCGGCCTTGCTGGATCGCTTGGGGCGTCAGGAAGATCTGGACGTCTATGCCCCCTCGCGCGTGGTGGCAGTCCATCAGGACGGTGGGCGCATGCGGGTGCGGCTGGAAGATCAGACGGAACGCTTCGAGATTCATAGCCGCTTGCTGGTCGCGGCCGACGGCGCCGAATCGCCGGTGCGAACCCTGCTCGGCGTGGGGGTGACCCGGCGTGACTACGGCCAGAGCGCGATCATCGCCAATGTGAGTCCGGGCATTGCGCCGCAGGGGCGTGCATTCGAACGGTTTACGCCGGATGGTCCGATCGCCCTGCTGCCGTTGTCGGAGGCACGCTGCGCATTGGTATGGACGGTTTCGTCCCTAGCCCAGCAGTGGGCATTGGAGCTGCCGGACGCACAGTTTCTGGAGGAACTGGAGGCCCGCTTCGGGCGTCGCCTGGGACGCTTCGAACGCGTTGGTCGCCGCCGGGCCTATCCGCTGGCACTGGTGCGGTCGCGGCGCATGGTGGAAGGTCGGACTGTGTTTCTGGGCAACGCGGCGCATGCCATCCATCCCGTCGCGGGTCTGGGTTTCAACCTGGCACTGCGTGAAGCGGCCATCCTGGCGGAAATTTTGGCCGAAGCCACCGATCCCGGGGACCGGGATATCCTGGAAGGCTTCGAGCAGCGCATCGAGCGCTATCAGGATCAGATCATCGGCTTTTCCGATGCCCTGCCGCGATTGTTCGCCCAGCGCTTTCCGGGATTCGAGCATGCCCGTAGTCTGGGTTTGCTCGGGCTCGATCTGTTGCCTGCCCTCAAAACCGGATTCGTTCTGCACACCATGGGGCTGGATTCGGGCATGCCGGCCCTGGCGCGGGGAAGCGGTCCGAGCCGGATCACCGGAGGCGGTCCATGAGCGGCGCAACTGAACGCTACGATGTCGTCATCGTCGGTGGCGGGCTGGTGGGCACGCCGCTCGCCTGCGCGCTCGGGGAACAGGGACTGTCCGTGGCCGTTGTCGAGGCTGCGCTGCCGCCGCCTCTGCTCGCGGATGCGCCAATGGATACTCGGGTTTCGGCCATTGCGCCGGCCAGCGAACACTGGCTGCGCTCGCTCGGCATCTGGCCCCGCATGCCGGCCGGCCGTCTGTGTCCCTATCAGCAAATGCATGTCTGGGACCAGAGCGGGGCAATCGACTTCGATGCGGCGATGGTGCCAGCCGAGCACCTCGGCACCATCGCCGAAAACCGGCTGGTCCAACAGGCGGCACTGTCCGCACTGGACGATCATCCGTACGTTCGATGTCTCGCACCGCGCCGAGCCGAGCGGTTGAACTGGCACAAAGACCGGGCGATCCTGACGCTGGCGGATGGCGCAATGCTGGAGACCGCTCTGGTGGTGGGCGCCGATGGCGCCGATTCAGGCATCCGTGCGCTCGCCGGCATACCGACCTTTGGTCATGGCTACGATCAGCTCGCGATCATGACGCTTATCGAGACGGAGCGGCCGCACCGATATACGGCGTGGCAGCGCTTCTTGCCGGATGGCCCGCTGGCTTTCCTCCCGCTCGCCGATGGCCGTTGCGCGATTGTATGGTCATGCACGACGCCCATTGCCCGTAGTTATCTGGAAGCGCCGGATGAGCTCTTTCTGCAGGCTTTGACCGATAGCAGCGAGCGCTGCCTCGGCGAAGTGCGTCGCTGTGGCCCGCGCATCAGCTTTCCGCTGCGGTGGATTCACGCGGTGCGCTATGTCGGCGAGCGAGTGGCGCTGGTGGGGGACGCGGCTCATCTGATTCATCCGCTGGCCGGACAGGGCGTCAACCTGGGTTATCAGGATGCGATTGCACTGACCGAGGCGATTCGCGCCGGACGGTCCCAGGGGCGGGACGCTGGGGAGACGTGGGTGCTGGCGCGCTATCAGCGGCTGCGCCGAGCGGACAACCTTCTGACGGCGGCGTCGATGGATGGATTCAAGTATCTGTTCGGGAACGTCAATCCGGTTCTTACCGGATTGCGGAACATCGGTCTGGGCGGCGTGGATCGGCTGGGATGGGTCAAGCGCGTTATCATGCGCCAAGCCATGGGCCTGACCCCCGTCTCCGGGGACACTCGCGCGACCTTCTGAGGCCGCTGCCCTGGTGCCATGGTAACGGGGGCCGGGGACGGTCCCGACGTCTCTTCACCGTGATTTGAGGAGCCCATGTGAACCAGCGTACTGCCCTCTACGACAGCCATGTGGCCGCCAGCGCGCGGCTGGTCCCGTTCTCCGGATGGGACATGCCGTTGCACTATGGCTCGCAGCTGCAGGAGCATCATCACGTGCGTGCGGAAGTCGGCGTTTTTGACGTTTCCCACATGACGGTGATCGATCTGTCCGGTCCGGATGCCAAGGCGTTCTTGCGGCTGCTGCTGGCAAATGACGTGGCGCGGCTGAGTCATCCCGGACATGCGCTGTATAGTTGCATGCTCAATGCCGAGGGCGGAATTCTGGATGATCTGATCGTGTACTTCCGGGGAGAGGACCGTTATCGATTGGTGGTCAACGCCGCGACTCGGGAACGCGATCTGGCTTGGATTGAAGCCCGTCGGACGGAAATCGGTGGCGCGACCGAGCTGATCCACCGCACCGACCTGGCGATGCTGGCATTGCAGGGACCGATGGCTGAACGCGCCCTGGGGCATGTCGTGTCGGCCGAAACTTTGACCGCCGTGCGTGCGCTCAAGGCGTTTCAGTTCGTCGAGCGTCCAGAAGGATTTATCGCCCGGACAGGCTATACCGGCGAGGACGGCTTCGAGATTCTGCTTTCGGTTGGCGCCGCCCCAGGTATGTGGCATGCCCTGTTGGCGGCAGGTGTGCAACCCTGCGGCCTCGGCGCCCGCGATACGCTGCGACTGGAAGCCGGGCTGAGCCTGTACGGCACGGATCTGGACGACGCGCATACTCCGAACGAATGCGGTCTGGGCTGGACTGTTGCCATGGCGCCACCCGAGCGCTCGTTCATGGGCCGCGCCGCACTGGAGGCCGCGACACCCCGCTGCCGGCAGGTGGGGTTGGTGCTTCAGGGACGGGGTGTGTTGCGCAACGGGCTAGTCGTGCGCTTTGCCGATGGCACGGAAGGCCGGATCACCAGCGGCGGTTTTTCGCCGACCTTGCAGCGCGCCATTGCGCTCGCGCGGGTGCCTGTTCAGGCGTCGGGACTGCATCAGTGTGAGGTATTGCTGCGCGGGCAGGCGTTGAAGGCGCGTGTGGTCAAACCACCGTTCGTCCGTCATGGGGTAGCCAGTATCGATTTGGACGCCCTGTAAGATTTTCGATTGTTCCCAGGAGTTTCCGTGATGAGCCAGATTCCGGCCGATCTCAAGTATGTGTCCACCCATGAATGGCTGCGGGCCGAGGAGGGTGGTGATTTTCAGGTGGGCATCACAGACCATGCGCAGGATGCCTTGGGCGATCTGGTCTTCGTGGAGCTACCCGAAGTCGGCCGTGAAGTGGCCGCTGGGGAGGTATGCGCCGTGGTCGAGTCGGTGAAAGCGGCGTCCGATATCTACGCGCCGATCGCCGGACGTATTGCAGCGATCAACACGGCACTGGTCGATCATCCCGAGCAGGTCAACCAGGACTGCTATGGCAGCGGCTGGTTGTTTCGGGTGACCCCTGCCGACTCGGTGAGCCTGGATGCCTTGCTCGATGCCGAGGGCTATCGCGCCGTTCTGGATCAGGGCGGCTGACGGAGGCGCGCGGGCATGCCATTCATTCCCCATACGCCTGAGGATGTCCAGGCGATGTTAGCGGCCATCGGTGTTCCCGAGGTTTCTGCGCTGTTCGACGAGATTCCAGCGTCCCTGCGCTGGGCCCGCGTTGAGGGGGTGCCACCCGGGGCTTCGGAAATGGCCATCAGCCGGCTGATGCGCGAGCGGGCGGCGCGCGATGGCGCCGATCTGTGTTTCCTCGGCGCCGGGGCCTATGAGCACCATATCCCCGCCGCCGTATGGGAAATTGCGACGCGGGGCGAGTTCTACAGCGCCTATACCCCCTATCAGGCCGAGGCCAGTCAAGGCACCTTGCAGCTGATTTACGAATACCAGTCCATGATGACCGCGCTGATGGCCATGGATATCTCCAATGCCTCGCTTTACGACGGCGCGTCAGCGCTGGCCGAGGCGGTGCTGATGGCCCTTCGGGCACATCGAGGCGGCAATTCGCAACGGATCTGGATGCCCGCGTCGGTGCACCCCTTCTATCGCGAAACGGTGCGGACCATTGTCGAGGGCCAGGGCATCGAGCTCATTGAAGTGCCGTATGATCCGGAAACGGGCCTGACTCCGGCAGCGACCCTGGATGCTTTGCCCGATGCGGCGGCGCTGGTGATCCCGCTGCCCAATTTCTTCGGTCGACTCGAAGATGTTGACGCGTTGACGGACGCGGCGCGGGCGCGTGGCGCGCTTGTCATCGCCTTGGTCAATCCCTTGGCGATGGCCGTGCTCAAACCGCCCGGCGAGTGGGGCACCGGCGCGAGTGGTGTCGATATCGCCTGTGGCGACGGTCAGCCGCTCGGCATTCCACTTTCAGGGGGCGGACCTTACTACGGATTCCTGTGTTGTCGTGCCAATCATGCCCGTCAGATGCCGGGGCGGATCGTCGGTCGAACGGTCGATCGGGACGGGCGGGTCGGCTACACGCTTACACTGCAGCCGCGCGAGCAGCATATTCGCCGCGCCAAGGCCACATCGAACATCTGCACCAACCAGGGTTTGATGGTGACGGCCTCGACCATCCATATGGCCTTGTTGGGCTCTGAAGGCCTGGCCCGCGCCGCGCTGGCCAGCCACGCGCGGGCAACGGCATTGGCCAGTCAGCTGGCCGCCATACCCGGCGTCGAGCTGCGGTTCGGGGGTCACTTTTTCCATGAGTTCGTCTTGACACTGCCACAGCCTGTGGCGCCTGTGCTGGAGGCACTGGCCAGTGCCGGTGTTCTCGGCGGCTTCGATCTTTCCGAGGCGTATCCCGAATTGGGCAATGCGCTTCTGGTCTGTGCAACCGAGACGCGTACACAAGCCGACCTGGCCCGCTATGGCACGGCGCTGGCCGACATTCTGGAGAGTTGACCCGTGTTGGACTCAAGCATGCAATTACGGGCAACCGACAGCCCGGCGCTGATTTTCGAGCAGGGGGCGGCGGGCCGGCGGGCCTTTGCACAGACGCCGACGGTCGCGGAGTCCTGGGATGATTTGCCTCCTGCGCTGCGCCGTAGCGAGCAACCTCAGCTGCCCGAGGTTTCCGAGTTGCAGGTGGTCCGGCACTACACCCGCCTGTCTCAGCGCAACTTTTCCATCGACACCCAGTTCTATCCGCTGGGTTCCTGCACCATGAAGTACAATCCGCGGGCCTGCAACACCCTGGCGATGCTGCCCGGTTTTCTGAGTCGCCACCCCCTCGCGCCGGTTTCGCGAGGACAGGGGTTCATGGCCTGCCTGTATGAACTTCAGGAAACGCTTCAGGCGGTGACCGGCATGCAGGCGGTATCTCTGACGCCCATGGCCGGCGCTCAGGGCGAACTCGCCGGCATGGCAATGATTCGGGCCTACCACCGTGCGCGAGGCGATCTGGCGCGGACCGAGGTGCTCGTGCCCGACGCCGCGCACGGCACCAATCCAGCGACTGCGGTGATGTGCGGCTACACGGTGCGTGAGATTCCGACCGATTCGGCCGGCGACGTGGATCTGGAGGCGCTGAGGTCAGCGGTGGGGCCCCATACGGCGGCGATCATGCTCACCAATCCGTCGACCTTGGGGGTGTTCGAGCGGCGCATCGTCGAGATTGCTGAACTTGTGCATGAAGCCGGCGGGCTGCTGTACTACGACGGAGCCAATCTCAACGCCATTCTGGGACAGGTTCGGCCCGGGGACATGGGATTCGATGTGGTTCATGTCAATCTCCACAAAACCTTCGCCACGCCGCATGGCGGCGGCGGGCCGGGCGCCGGCGCCGTGGGCGTGGGTGAGCGCCTCAGGCCCTTCCTGCCGATTCCCTTCGTCTGCAGGGAAGGGGAAGGCTATCGCTGGGCCGGACGAACCGATTGTCCCCAGACCATTGGTCGACTGTCGACGTTCATGGGCAACGCGGGCGTGCTTCTTCGCGCCTATGTCTATGCCCGGCTCCTGGGCGCGGAAGGATTGTCGCGCGTCGGCATCTACGCGACCTTGAGCGCCAACTACCTGCTTGCCCGCTTGGGCGCTGTGGGCTACCAACCGGCCTATCCGGCACGGCGTGCTAGCCATGAGTTCACACTCAGTCTCAAACCCTTGACCGCCCAGACGGGCATTACGGCGCTGGATGTCGCCAAGCGCCTGCTCGACTACGGCTTTCATGCGCCCACGGTTTATTTTCCGCAGCTGGTGCCGGAGTGTTTGCTGATTGAGCCGACGGAGACGGAGAGCAAGCAGGATCTGGATCGATTCGTTGAGGCCATGGCGGCGATCTTCGACGAGGCGCATGCAGCGCCGGAACGGTTGCGCGAGGCGCCGCATCACCTGCCGGTGCGGCGCCTCGACGAGGTGCGGGCGGCTCGCGAACTCGATTTGCGCTGGGACGTGCCGACTCGGCCGACCCAGAATCCTTCGGCTTGAATCAACGAACGTTAGGATCCCCCATGAACGCCTTGATCAGCGGCTCACTTGCCTTCGATACCATCATGGTCTTTCCCGAGCGCTTCCGGGAACACATTCTTCCCGACAAGGTGCACATGCTCAACGTGTCGTTTCTGGTTCCAGAGATGCGCCGTGAGTTCGGTGGATGTGCCGGGAACATTGCTTACAATCTGTGCCTCCTGGGTGGACAGGGCAGGCCTTTGGGGACGGTGGGCAAGGATTTCGCGTCCTACCGCAGTTGGCTCGAACGGTGTGGGATCGACCAGCGCGATATCCTCGAGATCCCGGATACCTATACGGCGCAGGCCTACATCACCACCGATCTCGATGACAATCAGATCACGGCCTTCCACCCGGGCGCCATGAACCATGCGCATGAGAATCCGGTTCGTGCCGATGAGTCCGTTACGCTGGGGGTCGTGGCCCCGAATGGGCGCGAAGGCATGTTGTCGCATGCACGGCAATTTGTTGAAGCCGGTATTCCCTTCCTGTTCGACCCGGGCCAGGGACTGCCGATGTTCAACGGCGGCGACCTCATGGGCTTTATCGACCAAGCGACGTGGGTGGCGGTCAACGAGTACGAGGCGGCGCTGCTCGAGGAGCGCACGGGGCATTCCCTGGAACGGCTTGCCGGGCATGTGGATGCCGTGATCGTGACCCGGGGTGCTCAAGGATCGTCGATCTATGCCGATGGTAAGGAAATCGCCATTCCGCCAGCGCGCCCTGATGCATTGCGTGATCCGACCGGCTGCGGTGACGCCTATCGGGCCGGTTTGATCTTTGGTTTGCAGCGGGGATTGGACTGGGCGCTTACCGGCCGGATTGCTTCACTGATGGGTGCGATCAAGATCGCACATCCGGGCACGCAGAATCATCGATTTGATTTCGCGGAGTTCGAGACCAGATTCCGGGACGCGTTTGGGATGGACCTGCTTTGAATCGGGCATACAGGCGCTTGCATGATACGCATCCTGGGATGGGCAGCTTTCCTTTTGCTTGGATATGGGCTGCTCTATCTCCTGTCCACCGAATATCGTCCGGCCCGGCACGGCGCATTGCTATGCACTGACCCGGCGGCGTTACCCGGCGGGCGATGGAACAGCGCCTATGACGGGGCATGGATGGGGGCGCAGGCGTGTCTCTACGATCCAGCCCGTATTGGCTTGGATGACATTCCTGCAGTGACTGATCCGCGCACGTTCGATTCCGGCAACCGGCAATTGGTCTATGTCAACGGCGCCAATCACCAGGTCGATTGGACTCTGCCGGAGTTGCATCTTTTGGCTCAGCAGACCGGCGCTCCCGTCGTCGCCGTTTATAACGCGACCCAGGGGGGGCGAGTTCCGGATGCCATCCACGATGCTCGTCTGGGGGTGGAGAGCCCACCGGTCGCGACCTTGACACAGAGCATCGTGATGCGCTTGGGGGCAGGCAGCGAAATTCATCTCAAAGCAAACAGTCAGGGCGCGATTCATTTGCGCAACGCGTTGGAACAGGCACGCAGGATCATGGCGCAGCGCATGACGGCGGTGCAGTTGGCAGGCGCTCTGCGTCGCGTCCGCGTGGAAACCGCCGGTGGGGCGACGAGTCGGTGGCCCGATGGGCCGCGCTATGTCCACTACGTGAACCTTCGCGATCCTGTGCCGCGTCGTGTCGGCGTGCTATCCGAAGCCGCCCATCCAGGCGCTGGTGCGGTGCTGGCGACGTTCAGCGCTTACGATGAGGAGCCGCTGGAGCCGAAATATCGCTTCGTCGGCCCATGGTCTCGCTGGTTCGTCGGAGTGCACGGTTTTGGCGTCTATCATCGCCATCGGCAACCCTTCGATCGACTCTATGCACACAGCCGCGGAGATGGCGTACAGACGGTTTCTCTTCAGGATTGGCTGCCGCAATCCGGCATTTGAACGACCAGCTCAGACGCGACCGGATGTCGCCCGATCCTGCGGCGTAGCGGTGAGACGCTCCAACAAGGCTGCGAGATCATGATAGGGAGCTTCTTCGCACTGCGTGCCCCGGCACAGATACGCGCAGATCTTCCCGTGCGCTGGCTTAGCGGCCAAGGCATCCGGCCAATCGTCGGCCGGATCCGAAACGGCGAAAATCATCACCGCCGCGGTCTTCACGGCCTGGATTCGCTGTTGCCACGCCTGTGTGACGGACGTCGCGCCGCGCAGCACGATGAGTGTGGGGGGATGGAGGAACTCCTCCAACGCCAGTGCCAGACTCGCGTGGGCATGCGGTATCCGGCGCATGCTCTCGGCGCCTGCTTGTAACGTGGACTCTGCTGCCACGAGATAGCGCGGTTCGGCCAGAATCCATCCGAGGCGCTGGAGAGTGCGGGCAGCAACCGCATTGCCTGCCGGCGTCGCTTCGTCCGCAAAAGGTTTGGGGCGGTGGATGAGCGCTTCATGGTCGTGGGCTGTGAAGAAAAATCCCCCATTTTCAATATCCTGAAAATGGGAGATCAAGGCTTCAGCCCATTCGATGGCCCAATGCAGGGCCTCTGCAGAGCCGCAGGCTTCGCTCACGCCCAAGGCTGCATCGGCCAGGAACGCATAGTCGTCCAGATACGCGGGAAGGTATGCATCACCGCCGGCGTGAACCGCGAGCAGTCGGCCGTCGCGCCACACAGCGGCGCGGAGTGCACGCAGACTGTTCAACGCCGTCTCGGCAAGTTCTGGTACGCCGAGCTTGCGTGCCGTAAGGGCTAACGCCGAGATCATGAGGCCGTTCCAGCCGGTCAGGATTTTTTCATCACGATGGACGGAGAGACGCTGGTCGCGCAGCGGCCGAAGAATATTCCGGGCTTCTAACAAGTCGGCCATCAACTGATCAGGCGGGAGCCCCAATTCCTGGGCCAGAACGCCAATCGGCGCTTGGAGTTGCAGGTGCCAGGCCCGGTTCTCGAAATTCGGAGCGGCATTCAGTCCCCATGCTGGCGCGCAACACGCCCACAACCGTTGAGGTAGCGCGGTTTCAACGTCTTGGCGGTTCCACAGATAATAAGCCCCTTCCTCCCCGCCACTGTCCGCATCCAGGCTGGTGTAGAATTCGCCGCCCGGATTGCACAGTTCGCGCATGGCCCAGCGGACGATACCGAGCGCTCGATCCCGATAGAGGGGCTCCTGAAATGTGGTTGCAGCTTCGCTGTACAGGGCCAGCAGTTGCGCGTTGTCATAGAGCATCTTCTCGAAATGCGGAATCTGCCAATGCGCATCAATGGTGTACCGGAAAAATCCTTCGCCGATATGATCCCAAAGTCCCCGCAGGGCCATGGCATCGAGGCTCCGGTGCACAGCTGCCCGCGCGATTGCATCGCGTTCCTGGCCGTTTAACGCCGGGGTGCGCTGCAGCAGGAGTCTCAGCGCCGGGGCATTGGGAAATTTGGCGCTTTGCCCGAAACCGCCGTCTTCCAGGTCCATCCAGTCCAGGAGCGATGCTTCAGCCGCGGACACCAAGCTCGCATCGAGCGTGTGCGTTTGGGTTGATGCGATTTGCGCCTGGAGAATGTCGGCGAGGTCGGTGTTTTGTTGGTGAATCTCTTCGCCGCGCTCTCGATGGAAACGCGCCAGAAGGGTTAGCAACTCCCGAAACGCGGGGAGTCCGTGGCGTGGTTCGGGCGGAAAATAGGTGCCGGCGAAAAAGGGCATGTGGTCGCGCGGGGTAAGAAAGACCGTGAGCGGCCAGCCGCCACTGCGTTGCGTCAGGATTTGATGCGCCAATTGATAGACGCGATCCAGATCAGGCCGCTCTTCCCGGTCCACCTTGATGTTGACGAAGAGCGCATTCATCAGCGCGGCGGTCTGCGGATCTTCGAATGATTCCTGTTCCATCACGTGACACCAATGGCAGGCCGAATACCCGATGGACAGGAGGATCGGCCGGTTGTCACGCACGGCGAGCGCAAGGCTTTCCGCTCCCCATGGATACCAATCGACGGGATTGTGGGCGTGCTGGCGCAGATAGGGGCTGTGTTCGTGGATCAGCCGGTTGGCAGGGGCGGTATGCGTCATAGCGATGTTCTCGGGCTAGCCCAAGGGATCAGGCTCCTCCACCTGGGCGGCAGGGTCAAGTGGACAGCCGAGCTGCACGCCGTTGGATGAGGACAGTCAGGATGGCCACGCTTCCACCGACGGTGAGTGGGCCCCAGACCTCTGGCGCCCGCCAGGAAAACGCGCTTTGCCCGGTGACCATGTCAAGGGCCGCAGCGCCGATCCAGGCCCACATCAAGACATGCGGAATCGAGCCCAGGAAGGTCCCAATCAGGTATTCGCGCAGGCCGATGTTCATGACCGCCAAGGCCCAATTGGTCGGCGGCAGGGCAAAGAACGTCAGCCGGACCAAAGTGACGGTTCGCAGTCCCTTGGCCTGGAAATGTCGTTCCAGTAAAGGAAGAAATCGGTTCAGGTGCGGCGCAATCAGTGATCGCCCCACAGCCTGACTCACCGCATAAATGACGATCGAGGCTGTGAGCAGGCAGGTCATCCCCATCACTGCGGCGCCAAGGCTGCCGTAGAGCACAGAAGCGCAGGCAATCACGACAACAGTGGGAATATTGGCGACGATGGTCAATGTGCCAAACAGCCAGAAAACCAGCGGGCCGATCGGCGAAATGGCCGTATGACGGCTGCGAATCCACGTCAAGGCATCACGGATCTGGCCTGTTCCAACGGCGTCGTCCAGCGTCACCCCGATAAGGACAAACCCGGCAAGCGCGATAAGTGCAACCGTATATCGACGCCAGGACGCGTGTTTTCGGGCCCGCTCCTGTGACATAAGAGAGTCATGCGGGCGCCTCACCAGTCAGGCTCGGCGTTGCATTTCGAGCTGCGGGATGCGGCGCTTCAGGCGATTCATGAAACGTGGCTCGTAATCCTCGAGATGGCCTTTGAGGTGACCTTTGCGGGGTTGTGGTTTGATGTCTGAGGGTTCGGTGACGAACGGCAGATCCAGGAAAGCCGACAGCTCACGTAGATGATGTTCCGGGCGTTCATTGAACGACTGGTAGTCCAGAGCGTAGACGGATTCGGCCGGCAGTTCCTCAAGATCGCGATAATAGGCTTGGAGCTGAGTTTCGACCGCCCGCGCGGCAAAGGGACGTATCACAGCTTCGAATGGGCGGTCGCCGGTCAATCGCTTCACGCCTCTGGTCAGTTTCCAAAGGCCATAGGCGAGGTAAAGTCCGCCTTTGCCAAAGACAGTCTTGAAGTTATCGACCAGTAAGGTCTGGAAGGGCTGGCTGCCGCTCAGCAGGGAAATCGCCGCGTTGATCTGGCTGTTCAGGATATAGATCGGGTCGCGCGTGATGTAGATGAATCGGGCATTCGGAAACCACTGAAGGATGCTGCGCGCATTGCCCGTATCCCAAGGATTTTTCAAGAGAACGGCTTCAGCGCCTGGGGTGACGAACTGCAGCTTGCGACACATTTCGTCCAGAACGGCCTGGTTCCGGCGAGTCACTTTCATGCTGTAGCTATGATTGCGCAGCATCCAGCCGTATTCCTCCACCATGCGATCATCCACATAGACCGCATCGAGCTTGCGGTCGGTAATGCCGAGCCGCCGGAACAGGGTGTTCAGCGTTTTTCGGTCTTGCGCTTCGCCCCCTTCCAGATGGTTCTTGAGCAGGCGGTCGTAGTAGAACAGGTGGTACAGACTCAGATTGGCCAAGGGAAAGCAGCGGGCCACCGAGTCATACAGAAAAGTTGTTCCAGAGCGATGCAGTCCCATGATGAACACGGGGCGGGCCGCGAGGTTATCGATGTGGGAACGATAAGGGGCATCCTCCCCGGGCAAGGGAAAATTCGGATCGATCGGCAGATTCATGGTGGTCTCGCGCAAAAGAAACAGTTTATTTTATAGTTAAAATTGATTTTTATTAAAAGTTGGGGCGGGACGGCCGATCAGCGGGGCCATGGTCAGCCATCCTGCCATAGATATCGACGTTTTTAGCGCCGGTCAAGCGGCGAGCTCACGATCACTCGACTGGGCGGTAGTCTGAATATGACTCAGGATGAGTTGCACAGCCCGGAGGTGTCCCCCTGCTCTTACCGAGTCGCCCAGTGATGCAGCTTGTTGCGCATAGGACGGATTGGTCAGGATCTGCTCGCTCATCATCTGTAGACGGTGTGGGGAAGCGCGATCCGGGCGCAGGCATAGGCCGGCGCCCAGTTGTTGGATGCGGCGTGCACTATAGGCTTGCTCGATCTGTTGAGGCACCATGAGCAGCGGAACATTGAAATAAAGACTTTCATTGATGCTGTTCATGCCGCCATGGCTGATGAACAGGCGGGCTTGCTGGAGCACCTTGATCTGCGGGACCCAAGATCGAACGTGAATATTCGTGGGCAGCGGACCGAGATCTTCGATGGGAGTCTGTTTTCCGACCGACATTACGACTTCATAGGGCGTATCGGCAAATGCCGTGATGCAGTCCCGGTAGAAATCCAGCTTCTGGTTGTGCACGCTGCCCAGAGAAATGTAGATCATGGGCACGGACGAATGCCCCGGGCGGTCAAAAGCCGTATCGTCCCGGTTGTCTGGAATCGACGCACCGACGAAATGGATATTGTTGGGCATCTGGGCGGAAAAGGGCTGGTAGCGTGCGGAGGTGACACAGATCGTCAGCTCCTTCGGGCGCCGGAAAATCTGCAGGGTGTCACGCACCATGCCGTGGCTGGGAAGGCCAAGGCTCACCAACATGTCCCGCAGGCGCCGTCGGGCACCGATCGCCAGCTTCATGCCGCGAATACGGCTGTCGAGCCGATAGTTCCGACGGATCATCGAGAGCATGTCACGATTCATCCAGAATCGTGGATCGAGCGACATGCGACCGGTCAACAGCACATGGGTGACGAATTTAATGGACGGGATGCCGAGCCGATCGGCCAGGATCGGTCCCCATGGGGCGCAGCTGTCATAGATGATGTAGTCCGGACGAATCTCCTGCAGTTCGGCGAGCAATCCCAACAGGCATTGCTCGGTCATCTCGAACAGTTCGATGCCAATGGATGGCAGGTCGGCCGCGATCTCCGGGTCATGGTTGTAGCTGGACCACCGCCGGTAATCTCGCGCCTGGGCGCCAAGCGCGCTGAATTTGGCGGAAGATGCAGGGTCGGAATAGAAGATTACGTCTTCGCCGTTACGGACGAGTTCGGAGACGATTCCGACCGCCGGATTGATATGTCCAGTGGCGCCGGGAAGGTTGAAGAAGACGACTTTTCCCATGGGTGGCTGCTCCTGTTCCGGGGTTTGGCCGATTCCGTCTCTGCAAGAGCGGGATCCCTTTTTCGGTATCGGTCCCAAACCAGATGTCTTGAATGGGGGGCTCGGTTTGTCGATGCAGGTTTTTTCCCGTGAGGCCGTTGCTGATGCATTCAGCGATGAAAAGGGCCATACAAAGCGATGGGTCCGCCGATCCTCCTTTCAGAATGAACGGCGTCGCATCCACATCTCCCTCATGAACAAGGATCAGGTTTGTTGTTGATTGCCACTAAACTGAATTTTCAGATTCATTCTGCATTAGCGAGAGTTTAGTTTGCAAACTGTTAAGAAAGTATGAAGTTGCCGTGCACTCGAGTTGGATCGAGGGTTGAGAGTGTGGTGTGGATTTGTCCGCTCGCGGACAACCACAGCCGGCGCCATCCCCCGGGTTGATCCGTCCAGATGGGTCGGTCCTGACGCGGAAGAAACTGCCTCAGTGTCGAAGGCGTTCCCAAGAAGCGGCACGGGCCGTGACGGCTATCGAATGGCTGATGGCCGTGGCCAAATAGCACGACTTTGACTTGAGGGTGGCCCTTCAGCAATGCGCGGAACAACGGAGCATCCTGCAGGTTCATGGCATCGAGCCAACGACTTGCGGTCGGAATGGGCGGGTGGTGTAAGGCGATGAGCGTGGGTGTTTCGTGAGTTTCGCGCAGGCGATGAGCCAGCCATTTGAGTTGGCGCATTCCCAAGCGCCCGCCCGGATGGCCGGGCCAGTGGCTCGACAAGCCAATGATGCGCCACCCTCTTGTTTCGATGATTCGACCCACGCCCCAATACGCGCTTCCGAGCTCACGGCGCATCGGCTCGGGATCATCGTGGTTTCCGGGTAGTGCAAGGACGGGACAGGGCGCGATTCGAATCAACTCGCGCAATCGCCGGTAAGCGCGTACATCCCCGGTATCGCTCAGGTCTCCGGTCATGATCAGTAGATCCGGCCGGGGTCGCCGCGTGGCGGCAAGGATGCTCTGGAGAGATCGGTCAGCGTCGCGCTCAAAGACGCTTTGCTCAGGGTGGGCGGGAAGATGCGGGTCGGTCAAATGGACAATGCGCAGCAAGCGGCACCTTCCGGAACGGTCTAGCGGGCGGAAACATCCCAAGGATCCCGTTGGGCGGGATTGTGCGCTTCCATCAGTGCGTGGAGCAAGAAAAGTTCCGACATGACCTCCGCGGGAAAGCCCTGCCGTCCACCGCGTGTATCCACCAGCAGGGAATCAATGTAACGGGCGCATTCGCTGTTTGGCCAGGTTTCCGCAATCTTGTCGGAAATTCGTTGGAACTGTCGCTCGAGGGCGCACCGCGGATCGTCCGTCTGAGACGGGGTCGATGGGACTTGGGTCGGGTGTGTTCCTGTCCGGCCGAGGGTTGATCGTGGCGGGATGATATTGCCGGTGGCCGTGTTGACTGCCGATACGGCAGGGCTTTTTGCGGTGCCTGTGCCATCGTCTTTGATAGCTGCTGTCGACAGGGTATGCGGCTGCGTCAGGGCAAGCTGAGTTGCCGGCTTGGGATTGAGTCGAATGCGCAGTTTGAGCAGTTCTTCGGCTTCAGCCAGCGTGAAGCCCGGTCGACCCGGCTTGGTGGATTCGCAAGCGAGGCCGGTCATCAGCTTGCGCTGCTCATCGCGGTTTCCGAGGCTGGAGAAAATCTCGAGCAGCTTGGCATGCCGCCGATTGAGACCTGAGCACTCGGGATGGAGCTGGCGCCATTCATTGAATTCCGGAGGGGTGACGCCTGATTTTTCGCCGTAGCGCTTGGCCAGTGCATCGAATGGGTCCCGATCGCCATTGGTATGCAGAATGTCGAGCAGCATGATCCAGTCATCCGGATGAGGACGGCTATTGCTGTTAATGCGCTGCTCAAGGATAAAACGCGCCCGATCACGGTTTCCGCTTGCCAGTGCATAGAGCGCCAGCCAGCGTGCTTGGGTGTCCGAAGCGGATGACGGTCCGATGGCGTCGGTTAGTTTTGTCGATGCCGATCCAGCGCGCCCGAGCAGGCGCCCGATGGCCAAACCAATCGCGAGCGTGAATACCGGAACCAGCCATACCAGAGCAGTCATGTCATCGGCCTTGTTGCATCACTCGAACGCCTCGTGTTCAGAGGCCCTGACTGGCTATCGGCGGCTTCGAAGAAAAGGTTGAGGGTCAATTGGCGATGGTGAGTGACTGCAGTTCCCGGCAGATGTGTAGTGTCGGTTCGGCTTGATTGAGCGTATAGAAATGAAGTCCGGGCGCGCCATGCGTCAACAATCGGCGACAAAGGTCAGTGACGACCTGGTGACCGAAGGCACGGAGCGCTTGCTCATCGGATTCCAATCCTTCCAGGCGCTTGCGAATCCAGCGCGGAATCTCGGCGCCGCAGGAATCGGAAAAACGCGCCAGTTGGGCATGGTTGAGGATGGGCATGATGCCTGGTGTGACCGGCACGTCGAGTTCTGATGCGCGGACTTCCGCAATCAGCTGGGTGTAGGCATCGAGGTTGTAGAAATACTGCGTGATGGCGCCATCGGCACCCGCCCGCACCTTGTCGCAAAGGTTAGCAAGATCATCCCGTGCGTTCTGGGCCTGGGGGTGAATTTCCGGATAGGCGGCGACTTCGATATGGAAGTGATTGCCTGTTTCGCTCCGAATGAAGCGAACCAGATCCCGGGCATAGCGAAGAGCGCCGGGATCACCCATGCCCGAAGGCAGGTCGCCACGTAGGGCGACCAGGCGGCGAATGCCGGCGTCTTGATATCGACGCAGGATCTCCCGCAATCCGTCAGTGGTCGCTCCAATGCACGAGAGATGGGGTGCGACCTCGATACCTGTTTCCTGCATCAAGGTCAGCACCGTATCCAGCGTTCGTTCCCGAGTGGATCCCCCTGCGCCGAAGGTTACCGAAAAATAAGCCGGCTTCAGGTCTGCAAGGCGACTTGCCGTATCCAGCAACTTGCTCATCCCGGCTGGCGTCTTGGGAGGGAAAAACTCGAAGCTCAGCGTGGAAAGAGCCGTATCCGCTTGGCTGCCGCCCATGGTGTTCGCCCCTTGCTCAGTAGCGGTAGTGATCGGCCTTGTAGGGGCCATCCTTCGGAACACCGATGTAGGCAGCCTGCTGATCGGTAAGCTCGGTCAGCTTGGCATCGAGCTTCTTCAGCTGCAGTCGGGCAACTTTTTCGTCCAGATGCTTCGGAAGAGTGTGGACACCGACCGGGTAATGCTGACCACGCGTGAACAGCTCGATCTGCGCGATGGTTTGATTGGCAAAGCTTGAAGACATGACATAGGACGGATGCCCGGTGGCGCAGCCGAGATTGACCAGACGGCCTTGCGCCAGCAGGATGATGCGTTTGCCATTCGGGAAGATCACATGGTCGACTTGGGGCTTGATCTCTTCCCACTGGTACTGTTCCAGCGAGGCGACATCGATTTCGTTGTCGAAGTGTCCGATGTTGCAGACGATGGCCTGATCCTTCATCCGTGCCATGTGATCATGCGTGATCACATGATAGTTGCCCGTTGCTGTCACGAAGATGTCCGCTTTATCAGCGACTTCGTTCATGGTGACGACGCGATAACCTTCCATGGCGGCCTGGAGTGCGCAGATGGGGTCGATTTCAGTGATCCAGACCTGGGCCGACAGGGCGCGCAAGGCTTGCGCCGAGCCTTTGCCCACATCCCCGTAGCCGCACACCACGGCGATCTTGCCCGCCACCATGACATCTGTGGCGCGCTTGATACCATCGACCAGCGATTCACGGCAGCCGTACAGGTTGTCGAACTTGGATTTGGTGACCGAATCATTGACATTGATGGCGGGAAATTTCAGCTCGCCACGCTCGTGCATTTGATAGAGTCGGTGGACTCCGGTCGTGGTTTCCTCGGTTACACCCTGGATGTGCGCCAAACGCGTGGAATACCAAGTCGGATCGGCGGCCAATCGAGCCCGGATCGCCGCGAACAGAACGCGCTCTTCCTCGCTTGTCGGGTGATTCAACACGGCAAGGTCCGTTTCGGCACGGCTGCCCAGATGCAGCAACAAGGTGGCATCGCCACCATCATCCAGGATCATGTTGGAATGGCCGCCATCCGGCCATTCGAAGATGCGATGGGTGAACGCCCAGTATTCTTCCAGACTTTCGCCCTTATAGGCGAAGACCGGAGTCCCGGTCGCCGCGATGGCGGCTGCGGCGTGATCCTGTGTCGAGAAGATGTTGCATGAGGCCCAGCGTACTTGCGCGCCCAGGGCTTGCAGCGTTTCGATCAGAACAGCAGTCTGGATCGTCATGTGCAATGAACCGGTAATGCGCGCGCCACGCAGCGGCTGGCTGGCGGCATACTCCTCGCGGATCGCCATCAGGCCAGGCATTTCGGTTTCTGCAATGCGGATCTCTTTGCGTCCCCAGTCGGCCAGACCGAGATCGGCAACGGCGTAATCGGGCTCAGAAGCTTCAGCCAAATGACTCATGGGTGTCTCCATGCATTGGCTGGCGAGACGGGCAAGGCGAGGTGCTCGCCGTCATCCGTATGAGACCCCGCCAGCGGGTTGGATGTCGGAGAGCGCCGTTGAACCGCTTCCGAGCCTGGGGCAGGGCCGTTGCAGCCGAGCCTTGCAGCGCTCCTCGGAATGATCCGGAGTATAGCGGCCGATCGTCGGCGGTGGAATAGTTCCGAGAGGTCGGCGCGATGCGCTGAACGTCGGGTGCTGAATGTTTTCGAGAAGGCAGAGTGCCTGTCGCTGCGCAGCAGCGCGGCGACAGGCATTGTGGATCGACCGTTGAAGGCGTTTCGACGACGGATCAACCGGCCATGTCGCGCAAGGCGGCCGCCTTATCGGTTCGTTCCCAGGTGAAATTGGGTTCCTCGCGACCGAAATGACCATATGCTGCGGTGGACAGGAAGATGGGCTGGCACAAGTTCAGCATTTGGATCAGCCCCCGTGGACGCAGATCGAAGTGCTCGCGGACCAGGGTAACCAGCCTGTCTTCAGGCAGCGTGCCGGTGCCGAACGTGTCGATGCTGATGGAAGTGGGTTCGGCCACGCCGATGGCGTAGGACACTTGGACTTCGCAGCGCTGGGCCAGACCCGCGGCTACGATGTTCTTGGCCACATAGCGCGCGGCGTAGGCCGCGGATCGGTCGACCTTGGTCGGATCCTTGCCCGAAAAGGCGCCTCCACCGTGTCGGGCCATGCCGCCATAGGTGTCGACAATGATCTTGCGGCCGGTCAGTCCACAGTCGCCGACCGGACCACCGATCTCGAAGGCTCCGGTCGGGTTGACGAAGTACTTGACGCTCTTGTCCTGCCAGTGCGCAGGCAGGACGGGTTTGACGATTTCTTCCATCACCGCTTCGACCAGCATGTTGTGGTCGATGCCAGGAGCATGCTGAGTGGAGAGCACCACGGCATCGATCCCAATGGGTTGACCGGCATCGTACCGCACCGTCACCTGGGATTTCGCGTCTGGGCGAAGCCAGGACAGGGTTCCGTTCTTGCGCACTTCGGATTGGCGTTGCACCAGGCGATGGGCCAAGGTGATGGGTAGGGGCATCAGGACGTCTGTTTCATTGGTGGCAAAGCCAAACATCAAGCCCTGATCGCCCGCGCCTTGATCCAGATCCAGCCCGCGGCCTTCATCGACGCCTTGCGCGATGTCTGGTGACTGCCGCCCGATCTCGGTCAGCACGGCGCAGCTGTCTGGGCTGAAACCCATTTCATCGGTGTAGCCGATTTCACGAATAACTTCCCGGGCGATTTGATCGAATTCGACGTGAGTGTTCGTCGTGATTTCGCCGGCCAGCATGACCAGATTGTTCTTGACCAGTGTTTCGCAGGCAACCCGAGCAGCCGGATCCTGCGCCAAGATGGCATCGAGTACCGCGTCGGAAATCTGGTCACAGACTTTGTCTGGATGCCCTTCGGACACGGATTCGGAGGTGAACAGGCGGGTTTGAGCCATATGAGGTCATCCATATGTGATAGGGATGGAGGAAGGCACCCACTGGGTACCGCGCTTGGGCTGACCGGCAAAGCGTAACGGATGGCCATAGGGCTGCCAAGACTGGCCGCGTTCGGGGGGCACATGGGATGAGGTGATCCCGCCCTGGCAGGCGCGGGATCCTCGGACTATATGTCAATGATGCCGAGTTGGCGCTCGGCTCAAGGACGCCAAACCTGGGAGGATGCCATGGCTGTCAAGACTGGATTTTGGGCACAGGCGAAGAACGACCCGACGAGGATTGCGCTGATCGATGCGGCCGGGCAATCCATGCGTTTTGGAGAACTTGATGAACGCGGCAATCGGCTTTCCAACGGCCTGCGGTCGCTGGGACTGCAATATCGGGATGGGATCGCCATGTTGATGCATAACGATCCTGCCTGGATCGAGATCTTCTTGGCGACGCATCAGGCGGGTCTTTACCTGACGCCGATCAACTATCACCTGACCGGACCCGAAGTCGCCTACATCATTGAGAATTGCGAGGCCAAGGCCTTTATCGCCCATGAGCGCCATGCGGCAGCGGCCATCAGGGCAGTGGAAGCGTTGAACTATGACCGCTCGCGCTGCTTTGCCGTGGGCAACATCCCGGGATTTCGCAGTTATGACGCTTTTTTGGCCGAACAGCCTGTAACCCCGCCGGCCGAGCGCCAAGCCGGCACGTTGATGCTCTATACCTCTGGCACCACCGGCCGGCCAAAGGGCGTTCGGCGCCCCCTGATGCCCGGCAATCCCGACGTCGTGGCCAGCATGGCGGGAATGCTGGGCGCGCTTTTTCAGCTCAGTGCGGGCGACGGGGTGCATCTAGTTACGGGCCCGCTCTATCACGCCGCTCCGGGCGGTTTCGGCTCGGCTTCTCTTCATATGGGGCACACCCTGGTCTTGATGGACAAGTGGGATGCTGAGGAGACATTGCGCCTGATCGAAGCGCACCGGATCACTTCAACCCATATGGTTCCCACTATGTTTCATCGGCTGCTGGCACTGCCCGATACGGTCAAACAGCGATATGACGTGTCCAGCCTGCGGGCCGTCATCCATGGTGCAGCGCCGATCGGTGTGGAGGCGAAAAAGGCGCTCATCGAATGGTGGGGACCGGTGATCTATGAGTATTACGGCGCGACCGAAGGCGGGGGGACGATCGCGACTTCCGAGGACTGGCTGAAAAAACCAGGCACGGTGGGCCGGCCTTGGCCTGGGACGGAAATCCGTATCTTCGACGACGCCGGAAATACCTTGCCTGCAGGCGAGCCCGGGAATGTCTACATGAAATCGATGGTTGGGGAGTTCGAGTATTACAAAGATCCGGCCAAGACCCGGGAAAGCCATCGGGATGGCCTGTTTACCGTGGGAGACATCGGGTATGTCGATGACGATGGATGGCTGTTTCTGTGCGATCGCGCCAAAGATCTGATTATCTCGGGAGGCGTCAACATCTACCCGGCGGAGATCGAAAAAGCGTTGATGGAACACCCCAAAGTGGCCGATGCCGCCGTGTTTGGGATTCCCAACGAGGAGTGGGGGGAAGAGATCAAGGCAGTCATCCAGCCTGCGGACGGCATTGCACCAGGCCCCGAACTGGCTGAAGAACTGATGGCTTTCGCGTCCGAGCGCCTAGCCCGGTTCAAATTGCCCCGTTCGATCGATTTTGCCGTCGAATTGCCGCGCCTCGATACCGGCAAGCTGTACAAGCGCTTTCTGCGCGATCCGTATTGGGAAGGTCGGGAACGCAAGATTTGATGGCCGTTGATTTTTTGCGCGCGGATTTCTTTTGGAAAGATCTTGAACGAACGTTCAATCAGGCGTATATATCAAAGCACGGACTACTGCCCGGGATCGGTCCCTGAGCTGGAAATCAAACACCTGGGACCGGAATCCGCCGGCGCAAGCCGGAAGCACAAATAGATCGAATCCTCTTCCCATGGAAAGAGGGTCATTCACAGCAAGAGGAGACAGGCCCATGAGTACTGTGATGAATACCGCTGTACCGGAGAAATCCGAGGCAGCGACGGAAGCACCCCGCCCACCGTGGAGGCTGGCCTTTGGCGTGACGGCGATAGCCATTGGGGTGATTGCTCTAGTGAAGTGGTATCAGCATACCTTTTCCTGGTCCGTCGGACTCGATTCGTTTTCCGATGAGTTCCAGACCTACTGGATGCGGATCTTTTATGTCCAAATCATCGGATTGCCGGTGCTGGGTGCCATCGGCGCGCTTTGGCTATGGATGACCCGTGATCGGGATATCCTCAATCTGCCGGCGCGCGATGAACTGCGGCGCTTCTATGCGATGTTCAGCATTCTCGTGGTGGCGGCGATTGCTCTCATCTCCGCTTTGGGGTTGTTGACCGAAGCGGATGCGGCCTGGCATCAGGTGGTGATTCGGGATACCGACTTCACGCCAACGCATATCTTCCTATTCTATCTGGGTATTCCAGCGGGATTGGGTGGATTGGTGATGGCGTGGATCTGGGTTCATACCCGGCTACCGTATTTCGCCAACCGCGTTTCGATGCCGCTGTCGTTGGCGATTATCGGCTTCATGATGGCGGGGCCGGTGGTGGCCTTCAATGAATGGGCGCACACCTTTTTCTATGCCGAGGAACTGTTCGGGGCGCCCGTGCATTGGTTTTTCGTGCTGGCTGGATTCTTTCTGGTGTTTCTGATTGGCTTCGTCATTCAATGCATCCAGCGCATGTATGAGTTGAGTCGGGTGTACAGCCTGGAGGAGGTGGAAAAGGAAATGGGCCTAACCGACTGAGCGGGCGACCTCGCCGGAGCGAATGGTCGAAGGAGCGCCCATTCGCTCCCCGTCTGCTTGGTTGGACGGATCTGGTGACGGCGAGATGAGGACCGTGCTCCGATTGTTGGCCTCATATCAAGGAAGGATGAGATGGCGATTCAAATCGATACCGGCGAACAGACAGACGCCTCCCGTGCCCCACGCGGGAGCGCGGTCCTGAGCGTTCAGGATCAGGTACAGGCCTGGCGCAATGCGGATTTATTTTTCTTTCCGCTGATATCCGTTCTGATCGGTGGCGCAGCGGTTTTTCTCTGTGCATTGACGGTCGGAGATTGGAGCTACTGGATGGATTGGCGTGACCGGCGCTGGTGGCCACTTCTGACGCCGCTCCTGCTCCTCGCCCTTCCCGCCGTTGCGACCTATGCCTTCTGGCGATACTTCAAGTTACCGGTTGCGGCAACTGGCCTGGCTTTAGGTTTCTGGCTTTCCCAGATCATCAGCCGCTATGTCAATTTCCATGTCTTTACGGCTTTCCCCATGAACTGGGTCATGCCGGAGGTCTGGATCGGTGCGGCGGTCGTGCTGGACGCGGTCCTGCTCATCACTCGAAGCTTTGCAGTGACTGGGCTGGTTGGCGGGTTTCTGTTCGGTTTGCTCTTCTCCGCCATGAACTGGCCGGTCGTGGCGCCCATGCATATGCCCGTGCAGTTGGGCGATAACGTGATGACGCTGGCCGATTACATGGGCTTCCAGTATATCCGGACAGCGATGCCGGAATACGTGCGCATCATCGAAGCCGGTACCTTGCGCACCTTTGGGACCCATGTTGCACCGGTGAGTGCTTTCGTTTCGGGCTTCTTTGCCATCCTGGTCTATTACCTGTTCGTATGGATCGGCTCCAAGGGTGCCCGGCCATCCTGGCTCGGCAAGCTGGTTTGAGGCGGGAAAAGGAGGCAAATCATGAAGCATACCAGTCAGATTTTCCTGCGTCCGATCATCCTCATGCTACTGATGTGGTCGTTCGTCCCGCCGGTTGCATTCGGACACGGCGAGATCGCTCAGATGGCCGGAATCCGCATGCGGACGATTCATTGGTTCGATACGCAGATCGAGCCCACCCAAGTCAAGGTCAACGACATCGTCACGGTCCGTGGCAAGTTCATGGTATCGGGGCATTGGCCGGATTATGTGGCTAAACCCGAGGAATGGGTCTTTCTGAATGTCGGCGTTCCGGGTCCGGTATTCATTCGTTTGGACGCCACGGTCAACGGCATGCCGCAGTATCAATCCACGGCATTCAAGCGTGGTGAATTCTATGAGTATGAAGTCAGACTCAAGGCCCGGGTTCCAGGCGAGTGGCATGTTCACCCGCTGATCAACATCTGGGAGGCGGGTCCGATATCGGGGCCGGCGCGATTCGTCCAGATTACGGGGGATAAGGCCGATTTCACGAATACCGTCACCCTGATGGATGGCGAGACCGTCGATGTCGAGCGGTATGGCCTGGCCTCTATGTGGTCGATTCACCTGCTTTGGGTCGTTGTGGGACTGCTGTGGGTCGGCTATTGGTTCCGGCGCTTACCCGTGATCATGCGGCGCTATGTGACCGTTCAGCGGTTTGGTGAACATGAAGCCGAGCGACGGCTCATCAGCATCAAGGACATCGTAGTCAGCACGGCCTTCGTGATGGCGATTCTCGGGATGACGCTGGGCATGATGATGTGGTCATTCAACCGCTATGAGATCACGATTCCGTTGCAGACCGGGAAGGTGGAGGCACCGGTGATCCCGCTGCCCGAGTCTGAGCAGCAAGTCGACGTCAAGGTCGAAAGAGCACTTTTCGACCTGCCAGCTCGGCGGATGGATCTGACGCTGCAAGTGACCAATCGGTCGGTCGAGCCGGTGCGGATCGGCCAGTTCGTGACCGGCTATGCACGTTTTGTCGACGCAGCGGTGCTTCAGGACCGAAAGTCCGACCGCTACGATCCGGTTGCGCCATCGGGGTTGCGAAGCGACGTTGAATGGATCGGACCAGGCCAAACGCAAATCGTCAATCTGACCGTGGCTGACGCGCTTTGGGAGGAGCAGCGGCTGACGGATATCGTGGCTGAACCGGATCTGCGTTTCGCCGGGCTGTTGTTCTTCTATGGCACTGATGGACAGCGCCATATCCGCGAAATAGGCGCGCGTATGACGCCCAATTTTCTGCCCGGATTCGTGCCCGTGAACCGGCACGAAGGGCATGCGGCAAATAGGCCTCGAGAATCGGTGAGCTGAACGGGGGAAAATGGCCGAGCCGGGTTGGCGAGCCTAACCCGGCTCGGCATGGCTTTGATGTTGAAGGTTCTCCCATCGCCACGCATCTTCCAGGATCACAGCGAGATCGCTGCGTTTCGGGGTCCAGTTCAACAGTCGTTTGGCGGTGGTGGGGTCGGCGACCAATCGTGCAGGATCGCCGGGTCGACGTGGCCCGACCGTACGGGGTACAGGCGAACCGGCGACGTGTTCAATGGCATCGAGAATTTCCAGCACCGAATAGCCATGGCCGGTGCCAAGATTGAGTCGGCAGCTGTGCCCGCCGTTCAAGAGATGCGCGAGTGCCAGGGCATGGGCCTCGGCCAGATCGCCGACATGCACATAGTCGCGGATGCAGCTTCCATCCGCGGTGGGATAATCCGTCCCGTTGATCGTTAACGCGGGCCCCGTGCCCATGGCCGCCCGCAGCGCTCTCGGAATCAGATGGGTTTCAGGGTCATGGCGTTCGCCCAGACGGTCGTCCGGGTCGGCCCCGGCAGCGTTGAAGTAGCGCAATGAGGCGGATTTGAGGCCATAGGCTACTTCATAGTCCTGCAAGAGTTGCTCGATCATCCACTTGCTTCGGCCGTAGGGGTTGATAGGGTGGCAGGGATGGTCTTCCGTTAGCAGATCGGTTGTCGGTATGCCGTACACAGCGGCGGTGGAGGAAAAGATGAATCGATCGATTCCATGATCCACCAGCGCATCAAGGAGCTGCTTGGTGAGGATGAAATTATTGTGATAGTAAGCCGCGGGATCGCGAACCGATTCGGCCACCTGGATCAGGGAGGCGAAATGGAACACGGCTTTGAAGTGTTGCTTGGACAGCAGGCGGTCGAGCAGGGCTCGATCACCCATGTCGCCGACGACCAGCTCACCGAAGCGGACGGCATCGGCATGGCCATGGCTGAGGTTGTCAAGCGTGACGGGTATGTAGCCCTGGCTGCTCAGACATTTGACCATATGCGAGCCGATGTAGCCGGCGCCCCCCACGACCAGAACTCGGCCTCGATTGGTTGTCATGCTTTCTCGTTCCCAGGCTACAAACAAAAAAGCCCTTCGGACAGGGCTCGAGCTCAAGTCTCAGTGTATGCGGCTTTATGGCCGACTGCGTAAAGCGCTCAATGCCGCTGCGTAAGAGTCGCGTGGCCTCGCTCTGGCGTCGAAATCAGCATAGCGTTTGGTTCAGTAAGCGCCGCGTCGTTGAATCACCACAGTGACCGTTTTGAACAGAATGCCAATATCGGTGAGCAGGCTTTGATTGTGGTGGTATTCCCGGTCCATGCGGACTCGCTCGTCGTATTCGACGTCGCTTCGACCACTCACCTGCCAAAACCCTGTCACACCCGGGCGCGAAGCCAGGTAGACTGATGCATGCTGCCCGTAGCGGCTCAACTCTTCGGCAATGATCGGGCGCGGACCGACAAGGCTCATGTCTCCGCGCAGGACATTCCAGAACTGCGGGAGTTCATCCAAGCTGTATTTCCGCAAGAAGCCGCCGATTCGGGTAATGCGGGGGTCTTCCTTGAGCTTGAAATCCCGTTCCCATTCCGCCCGCAGATCGGGCCGGTCGGCGAGAAGGCGCTGAAGAACCTCCTGAGCGTTGGGCACCATGGTGCGAAACTTGTAGCAGGGGAAGAGTTTGCCGCAATGGCCCACCCGCTGATGGGCGAATATGACCTGGGGGCCGCTAAGCCGCACCAGAATGGCGATCAATGCCATCAGTGGCGCCAGGAGAATCAACAAGAGCGAGGCGCCGATCACATCCAGTGTGCGCTTGCCGGTCCTGAGCCTCGTCATTGATTCCAAGGTTCGTGGCTGATCGAGATGGTCTCGAGGAAGGGGTTCGAGCTGAATATCCAGATCGGAAGATGAGGTATTCATGCGGTCACCTCTCAGGCGTGTTAAGTGGAATCGACGTCGGATGGCTGTTACAGGAGACTAGGTCGTCGGTTCTTCCTATGCAAGGAGCATTATCGCGTGCAGATATTGCGCCAGTGTGAAGATGCGACGGCGGTGTCGCCGCATCTTAAGCGCAGATTGGCATTTCTCCGGATTGCGTAGTTCGTACATGCGCATCGGTGAGCCCTGCGGCGCGACAACTGTAAGTAATCGGGGCAGGACATGCTTCAATTTGGTGCGGGATCATGGAACAGATCCTCTGCCATGTAAAGCGGGACTGGCTGTCGCCAAGTGTCGGGACGAGTCGGGAAGCACCGTTCGAGGGGGTGCGCGGCAGCGTCACATTCTTCCCCTTTTGGGCAATTTGTGACCATTTTGGTGTTGAGCAAGCTTCTTGTATCGTGCGAACATGGATCGAAGCCGCGCGGGAGGTTGCATTGCAGAACAGGCGATGCCAATCTGGCGGGAAAGGATCTGCACGGTCCTGTAATTGGGTGGGACGGTATAAATAACGCTTAAACGACTGTCTTGTATGGGGTAGGGGATAATGGCGGCGGATATCTATCGGTTTGGAATAGCGGGCATCTTGGCGATGAGCGCGACTTCTGTGGTATGGGCGCAGTCAGCACCCGAGGCGGCAAGCACGATCATTGCAGTACAGAGCTTTGCCTCTCCCACGCTCGAGACACCTGTCGGGTTTGGTGGTAGCTGGGGCAGTGTCGGGGTCGGGGCATTTGGCCAGACTCTTGCTGATGATGAATTTGATGCATCGATGGGGGTTGCAGTGGGTCTCGGCGATCCGGACCGGTATCTCGGGGCTGAGTTCGGTGTCGGGTTTTCATCGTTGACTGGTGATAACAGCGAGGACTCGTTCGGGGATTCCGGTGGCTTCTCGTTCAAGGTGCATCGGAATCTGCCGGGATATTCTGCGGTTTCCGTCGGCGTGAACGGGTTCGGCGTCTGGGGTGGCGCGGAGGATTTCAATGATCCCAGCTACTATGCAGCGTACTCGAAGATGGTGCCGGTCGGACGCTTCGCCAGTATCGTGACCATCGGGGCCGGTACGGAAGTATTCAATGATCCGGATGACGGGGGCGTCAACGTTTTTGGTAGCGGCGCGCTGTACCTGACGCCCCAGGTGGCGTTGATCGGTGAATATACAGGACGCTTCGTCAATGCGGCCGTATCTGTTGCGCCGTATTCTTGGCTGCCGCTGACGGTCACCGTTGGCGCTGTGAATGTGACAGAACGGTTTGATGCAGATACAGAGCTGGCTGTCTCGGTTGGATTCGGCTTTAATTTCACCTGATCCGGTTGTCGAGTCCGGACTTTGGCAATCCTCAAACTTGGAGGTGGGTCATGCGTAAGTTCAAGAGTGTAATCAGCGGTGTCGTGTTGCTGGGCGCTGCGGCGATGTTCGCAAGTCCTGCGATGGCAGGGTTCAAGGTCGGGAGTACGGGAACGAAGGGCTGGGGTATCGACTTCAACCCGGCAACCGGCAAGACCGTGTACGTGTTTCCCGGGAAAAAGCAGATCATCGCCGATCCGGTTGCCAATACCAAAACAGTGACGCGCCGAGTGACGGGTCGGGTTGTGGAGCGGCAATACCCGGAAGGAAGTCGTCGGGGCGGGCCGTCCATGGGTTTGGCTCGCTTTTTCTATAAAACCTATAACGCCGTTCACTAAGTTAGTCATAACGACGACAACAGTTCGGCGAACGGCGTGTTCGTTGTGCCGGCCCTGACTGGGGCCGGACGGTTTTTTTTGCCCGGCTTTTTTGTCGGCATGGGCTGATTCGGCCAAATTTTAGCCAAGAGGATTCTCGGGATCACCATGGCGAGCAGAAGGTTTCGCGTACTGATGGTGTGCAGCGGCAACATTTGTCGTAGCCCGCTGGCAGAGGCCGTCCTCTTGAATCGCCGAACGGATAGCGTTTCCAATGTATCTTCTGCTGGGATCGGCGCGCTGGTGGGTTCAGCGGCGCACCCGGAAGCTGTCCGAGTCGCAGATCTGAAGGGCTTGGATATCTCGGGGCATCGGGCGCGCCAGTTTGATCGGA